>JAYTOQ010000545.1:0-4213 GCA_043747665.1 Polyangiaceae bacterium
TCAGGCCCTCCTTGTCGAGCACCGGACGATGAACGAGCGCGATGGCGAGGCGGCGGCTCATGGGCCCGCCTTCTTCGCTTTGACGAGGTCCGGGCGGCGCACGGCCGTGCGCTCGATCGACTGCGCCTTCCGCCACGCCTCGATGTGGGCGTGGTTGCCGGACGCCAGCACCTCGGGGACGGTCTGGCCGCGGAAGTCGGCCGGTCGCGTGTACTGCGGGTACTCGAGCAAGCCCTCCTCGCCGTGTGACTCCTCACGCGTCGAGTCCTCGTTGCCGAGGACGCCGGGGATGAGGCGGACCGCAGCCTCGATGACCGCCATCGCCGCGATTTCGCCCCCCGTGATCACAAAGTCTCCGAGCGAGACCTCCTCGTCCACGAAGTGACGGATGCGCTCGTCGAAGCCCTCGTAGCGACCGCACACCAGCATGATCGCGGGCAGCTTCGCGAACCTCGACGCGCTCGGCTGCGCGAAGGGTCGGCCCTGCGGCGTGAGCAGAATGCGATGCGCGCGCGGCTTGCCGGCAACCTCAGCCTCGGCGTCGAGCGCCTCCATGCACGCGACCATGACGTCGACGCGCATGACCATGCCGCTGCCGCCGCCGTACGGCGTGTCGTCGACGCTCTTGTGCTTGCCGAGCCCGAAATCGCGGGGCGAACGCAGTCGCAGCTCGAGCTGCCCGCCCGACGCGGCACGACCGACGAAGCTGGTCTTCGAGAATGTGTCGAACAGCTCCGGGAACAGCGTCACGACGTCGACGCGCACTAGCCCTCGTCCTCGTCCTCGTCCTCGTCCTCGGCCACGCCCTCGCCGCTCGCGCTCTTCTCCAGCGGCGCGTCGTCCTTCGGCTTCTCCTTGCGACGCGGCGTGCGTTCGACGTCGTCGAGGGTGACCAGCTCAACGACCTTGCCGGCGACGTCCACCTTGCCGATGAACATCTCGGTGAGCGGAACCTCCCAGTCACCCTTGCCGTCGTCGGCGTGGATGAGGAGCACCTCGATGCTCGGGTACGTGATGAGCTCGGCGACCACGCCGACGCGCTCGCCGGCGAGCCTCGCCTCGCAGCCGACGACGTCGATCGCGTAGAACTCGCCTTCTTCCGCCTCGGGGAAATCACGGCGGCGCACGCAGATGTGCGCGCCGCGAAGGTCCTCGGCGCGATTGCGGTCGTCGACCGAGAAGAGCTTGATGAGGATCGCGTCGTCGGCGCGACGGGCGCGCTCGACGGAGACCTCGTGCTCCTCGCCGTCCTTCATCCGAACGAGCACCTCGTCCTGCCCGAGCAGGACGTCACTCGTCGCGTTGAAGAGGCGGAGGCGAAGCTCCCCCTTCACGCCGTGCGGCCGCGCCACCTCGGCGAGCGGAACATACTCGTCTTTCAAGGGCGGCACGCGCCGCCCCTCCCCGAAAAAACCTCGGTTTTCGGGATCCCCTCACCACGCGGCTCGCCTTTGGCGAGCATGACGCTCGCCATGCTCAGTCGACGATGTCGAGGTGAGCGCGCTTGCCGAGCTTCGTCGAGACGGCGGCGAGGAGGGTGCGCATCGACTGAGCGGTGCGGCCTTCCTTGCCGATCACCTTGCCGACGTCTTCCTTCGCGACGCGGAGCTCGATCAAGCAGTTGTGCTCGCTCGCGATCTCCGTGACCACCACCTGATCGGGGTGATCGACTAGCTCGACGGCGATGGCCTTGATGAGCTCCTTCATGATCGCTTACTTCGCCGCGCTCGCGGAGGCGGCTTCGTGCTTGCCGTGCTCCTTGAGGAGCTTGACGAGCGTGTCCGAAGGCCTGGCGCCGGTGCCCTTCCAGTAAGCGAAGCGCTCCTGGTCGATCTTCAGCGACGAGTCCTTGATCTCCTTGGCCGGATCGAAGGTGCCGATGTTCTCGAGGAACTTTCCGCCGCGGGGGCTGCGCGAGTCGGTGACGACGACGCGGTAGAAGGGCCTCTTCTTGGTGCCCTGGCGGGAGAGTCGGATCGCAACAGCCATGATTTGAACCTTCGGGAGCGGCGCTCTCTCGAGAGAGCAGAAGTCTGATTAATGGTGGTTTTACACCACCTTCGGGGCGCGCAACGTACGAGCGCAGTGGAAAGCTGTCAAGCGCGACGGTCGCGCCTAGCCATTGACGCTCATCACGCGTGTCAAGCGGGAGAGGACCCGGAAGTTACCAAACATTCCGAGGACTTTGAGCTCGCCGCTGCGCGTGGCGCGGACCATCTCGACCAGGACATCGAGCGCGGTGCGGTCGGTCGGAATCGGCAGCGCGAGGGGCCGCGTGAGCGGGACGTTCGACAGCGCCATGATCTGGTCGGCCGTTCCGCGGACGGCGACGTCGGGCACGCCCTTGATGCCGTCGTGCAGGACGAGGCGGCCGTCCCGGAACTCGAGGGTGAGCGCGACCTCCGCGTCGTCGGCGACGAGCGCGATGGTCGCGCCGCGACCCCGGGCGAGCGCGTCGAAGTCCTTGGTCTTGTGCGGCTTGCTCTCCAGGTTTTGACGCACGAGATCGGCGAGCATGGTGGCGAATGCGTTGTTCTCGGCTCCCGGCGCCAGAGAAATCGAGGGAGGAGCGCCCATCAGTCGCCCTCGGGGCCGCTCGTCTCGACGGCGGTGATCCCGATTTTCTCGAGCTGCGGCTGGAGCTTGGCGCGCGGTCCGACGATGACGATGATCGCGTTCTTCGGATCGAGGTGCATGGCGGCCAGCTTGCGGAGGTCGTCCTTGGTCGCGCGATCGAGCGCGGTCGCGGCCTTGGCCTCGTGATCGGCGGGCAGGCCGACGCCGGCGTTGCGCGCGAGACGGCGTGCCGCCGCCTCGACGCTCTCGAACGCGTCGACTAGCTCGCCGCGCGCGATGAGGCGCGTCTTCTCGACCTCCTCGTCGGTGAGGCCCTCGCGAGCGATGGCCTCGACGTCGGCGATCATGGCCTTCAGCGCCTCGCCCGTGTGCTCGGTGTGGACCGCCGCCTGCGCCGAGAACAGGCCCTTCCGCTTGTTGAACGAGAAGCGCGACCGCGCTCCGTAGCTCCAGCCGTGCTCCTCGCGGAGGTCCTGGTTGAGGCGCGACGTGAAGCTGCCGCCGAGCGCGGTGTTGATGCGCACGAGCGCGGGCGCATCGGCATCGTCGGCCGCCACACCGTCACGCACGAGCGCGAGGACCGACTGCGGAGCATCCGGACGGTCGACGACGACGACACGGCGCCCGGCCTTCATCGCCGCGTTCGCGTTCGCGCTCGCGCTCGCTTTCACAGGGGCGTCCGCCTTCGCCTTGGCCTCCGCGGTCGCGTCCGCCCTGGGCGCCTTCCATGCGCCGAGCACCTGCTCGAGCAGCGGATCGAGCTCGGCGCGTGTCACGTCGCCGGCGACGACGACCGTGGCGTGATTGGGCCGCCACGCTGCGCCGTAGAAGCGCTTCACGTCTTCGAGCGTCACGCGCGCCGCGGACTTGAGCGTGCCGTTCGTGGGATGCCCGTAGGGATCGTTGCCGTAGAGCTGGCGTAACGACACGACGCCGGCCACCGCGTCCGGCTCGCTGGCGCGCGCGCGCAGCTCGTTCAGCCACAGGTCGTGGACGCGCTTCCACTCCACCGCCGAGAAGGTCGGCTTCACGACCACGTCACCGAGGATCGCGCTCGCGGGCGCGAGGTTCTTCTTCAGCGTGGTGATCGCCGCGAAGGCGTAATCCGCGTACGCGCCGGTGGAGAGTGTCGCGCCGAGGCGATCGACGTCGCGCGAGATGTCGAGCGCGCCGCGTGTGCCCGCGCCCTCGTCGAGCATGTTCGCGGCGGCGAGCGCGAGGCCACCCTTGCCTTCCGGGTCGGTCGCTGCACCGGCGGGTACCACCACCTGGATCGAGACGATGGGCAGCGCATGACGCTCGAGCAGCCACACCGTCATGCCGTTGGGCCGCGTGTACGTCACGGGCACAGGCGGCACGAACGGCGGCGGCGGCGGAAGCGGCGGACGCGAGCCGAGCGCATCGACGGGCGGCGCCGGAGGCGTGACCGAAGCGATCGGCGGAGGCCGCGGTGCGACCGGCGGCGGCGCATCGTTGCCGCCGCAAGCGCCGAGCGCGAGTGACAGTGACAGCGACAGCGACAGCGACAGCGACGGCGACACGGCGAAACGCGAGCGGCTCACTTCTTCACCCCGGCGGCAGGCGCCCTGGTTTTTTCCGGCTCTTTCGGCTTCGGCTTCGGCACGACCCGCAGGAC
>JAYTOQ010000546.1:0-3129 GCA_043747665.1 Polyangiaceae bacterium
CTCGCGGCATTCCTCACGAACAAGGTCGATCTCGGCGGCGCGAAGAACCCGTGCGTGCTCGTGTGCGGCGCCGGCAACGACGCGCTTCCCTGAGCGCGACCGCAGCGCTCAGATGGCAATTCCCTCGAGGATCACCACCGGTGTCGGCGCCTCGAGGACGCGCGCGAGCCGGAAGCCTGCCGCCTCGAAGAGCTTCTCGAAGTCAGCGCGCCCGCGCTCGCGCCCGTCGCAGCACACGATCATCATGTGGAGATCGGCGAGCGCGCCATAGTCCTCGGTGTCGTCCTCGACGAGCGCCTCGACGACGAGCAAGCGATTCCCGGGCTCCATCACGGCGCGACAGTTCTTCATGATGGCGATGCAGCGCTCGTCGTCCCAGTCGTGGAGGATATGCTTCATGACGTACGCGTCGCTGCCTCTCGGCACGCCCTCGAAGAAACTGCCCGCTACGAGGTCGACGCGCTGGATGACGCCGCGCTTCGTGAGCAGCTCGCGCGCCGCCTCGAGGACGCCGGCGTTGTCGCAAAGTGTGGCGCGGAGATGCGGATGGCGAACGAGGATCTCGCTGAGCAGCGTGCCGCGCCCGCCGCCCACGTCGCACAGCCGGTGGATCTCGGCGAACGGATACGTGGTCGCGATGCCCGGAGCGTCGGCGAGCGTCATTGCCATCATGCTGTCGGCGAAGGTCTGTCGCTCGTGGGGATGCTCGTCGAACCAGTCCCAGATGCTCTTGCCGTGCACGCGTTCGAACGCGTTCCTGCCCGTGCGGAGCGTCTCCGGGAAATCGTTCCATGCGGCCAGGTTGGAGCGCGAGCCGAAGTATTCGGCGAACGAGCGCACGTCGTAGGTCTCGCTCGAGCGCAGCGCCGAGGAGAGACGATTGTTCGAGTAGCGGCGTTCGGAGTCGCGCTGGAAGAAGCCCATCGAAACCGCACCGCGCATCGTCCGGAGCATCGCCCCCGGATCGGTCTCGGTCTTCGTCGCGAGCTCGCTCGCCGTGAGCGGACGCGCCTCGACGAGATCCGCCACTTTCAAGCGCGCGAGCTCCGCCACGACGTGCGACCCGGCGATGGCCGTGACGCGGTCGAAGACGGCGAGCTGCGCCGGGACCACGGCATCCGCTGCGCGCAGGAGCGCCTTGCGCAGCGCGAGCAGCCCACGCACCGCGCCGCGTGGCGGAGCAGGGAGCGGCCTCTTCGAGACGGGTGAGCGGAACGACGGCAACCGCGCGCTCACGCCTTTCACCGCGTCGGGGAGCGTAAAGCGCGTCACTCGGCTGTGGCTGCGGCTTTCTTCTTCTCGCCGCCGCCCTTGTCGGCGCCGGCGTCCGCGCCCTTCTCCCGCTTCTTCGCGTACAGCGCGTCGATGACGGGCTGGTAGACCTCTACGACCTTGCGGCGCTTCACCTTGAGGCTCGGCGTCAGCATGCCGTTCTCTGTGGTGAAGTCCTCCGGGATGAGCGCGAAGTCCTTTACGCCCTCGAAGCCCTTGAACTTCTCGCCGTAGTGATCGAGCTCGGTCTTGAACAGCTTCTGCACCTTCGCGTTCGCGAGGAGCTTGGTGGCATCGGGTTCGGAGACGCCGTTGTCGGCGCCCCACTTCTTGACCGCGTCGACGTTCGCGACGACGAGCGCGACGTTGTACGGCTTGTTGTCGCCGTAGACCATCGCGTTGAGTACGTACGCGGAGAGCTTGAGCTGCTCCTCGAGCGGCGTCGGGACGACGTACTTGCCGTTCTCCAGCTTGTACTGCTCCTTGATGCGGCCGGTGATGAAGAGGAAGCCGTCCTTGTCGATTTTCCCCATGTCGCCGGTGCGGAAGCCGCCGTCCGCGGTGAACACCGCGTCGTTCTCTTCCTTGCGATTGTGGTAGCCGAGCATCACGTTCGGCCCGTGGACGATGATCTCCTGGTCCGCGCTGATCTCGATCTTGACGCCGGGGATCTGCTTGCCGACGGAGCCGATCTTGCGGTTTCCAGGCCAATTCGCGGTCGTGATCGGGCTCGTCTCTGTGAGGCCGTAGCCCTCGTAGACGGTGATGCCGAGGCCGTCTATGAACTCGGCGACATCGGTGGAGATCGCCGCGCCGCCGCTGAACGCGTACTTCAAGTGTCCGCCGAAGCGCGCGCGCACCTTGGAGAACACCACCTTGTCGGTGAGCGCGAGGACGAGGCCCTCGCCGAGCGAGACGTCCTCACCGAGGCGCTGCTTGCGACGCGTCGCGAGCGCGCTCTTGACCATCGACTGGACGAAGCCGGGCTTCGTCGAGATCTGCTTCTGCACGGCGCCGTACAGCTTGTTGAAGATGCGCGGCACGCTGAAGAGGACGGTGGGCTTCGCCTCGGCCAGGTTGTCGAGGATCTTGTCGACGCTCTCTGCGATGGCGAGCGAAGCGCCCATCGACAGTAGCCCGTGGAGCTCGCAGGTCTGGCCGAACGAGTGTGCCCACGGGAGGAACGAGAGCGAGCGGTCCATCGCCGTGAACGGGAAGCACTCGTGGATGGCGCTGACGTTCGACGCGATGTTGCCGTGCGAGAGGATGACCCCCTTGGGATTTCCGGTGGTGCCGCTCGTGTAGATGAAGCAGGCGATGTCCTTCGGCTCCGGCTTGATCGTCGGGACGTTGGCCTTGGTCCCGGCGAGGGCCTGGAAGGTCTTCACCTTCCCGTCCGCGCCGTCACCTGTCGTCGCGGCGTCGAGGCTGATGATGAAGTCGAGGCCGGGGATCGAGTCGAGGAACGGCCGCGTCTTCTCGGCAATCGCGTCCGTCGCGACGATGAGCGCCTTCGCCTCGCAGTCCTTGACGATGAACTCCCAGTCCTTTGCGAGCTGCGCTTCGTACATCGGCACGAACGCGATCCCGAGGCCGAAGCAGGCGTACGCCGCGACTGCCCACTCGGGGCGGTTGTTGGCGATGATGGCGATGCGGTCGCCTCGCTTCAGGCCGAGCTCGGCGAGCCCTGCGCGGAACCCGTCGGTCTGCCGGCCGAACTCGAGGTACGTCATCCACTCCCAAACGCCGCCGCGCTTCGTTCCGAAGAGCTGGTTATCGGGGAAGGTCTTCACGGAGTCGTGGTAGACGTCGACGAGGGTCTGGAATCTGGCCATGGGACCGCCGAGGATAGCCCCC
>JAYTOQ010000547.1:0-2696 GCA_043747665.1 Polyangiaceae bacterium
GTCCTGCGGGCGGTCTCGAGCACCATCCACGGGATCGCGACCGACGAGGCGCGGCATCCCACGATCCGCGCGAACGCCTCGAAGGTGATGTTGGTCTTCTCCGATCCTGCGCTCCTCGCGCCGATCGCCCAGCGGTTGCTCGCGCACGACGACGATCAGCGCGAAGCCGCGCGTACGCTCGTGCTGCACGCGGGGTTGGCGGGCGCCTATGCGCTCTACGGCGCCCGCGTGAAGCTCGCCACGCAGCCGGAGGTGCGCGTCCCCTTCGTCCTCACCATGCGTGCGCTCGGCGAGAGCGCATGGCCCGTCGTGCGCGCGGCGCTCGAGCGCATCCCGGCCGCTGCGCTGACAGGCGGCCATCCCGTTGCGGCGCTGCTCGCAGAGGATCTGCTCCTCTGCGTCCCGGCCCTGCGCGACGAGGCCGCGGGTCACCTCGTCGCGAAGTACGTGCACACGACCGACGCCGCGCTATGTCGCGCGGCGACGCTTGCCCTGGGGCGCGTCTGGGCAGAACGTGCCGCGCCGTTGCTCCTCGCGCTCCTCGACGTCGCCGACGACGGCGTGCGCAGCGCGGCGATCGCCGGCCTGCGCGGGATCGGCGCGGTCGACGAGCACGTCGTCCGGCGTCTGCTGCCGATCGTGACCGGCAACGTGCAGGTCGGTCACGAGCTGCGCATCAACGCCGTGACAGCGCTCGAGTTCGTGACCGCAGACGCGCGGCCGGTGGCGGTGCCGGTGCTCGTTCAGCTCGTGCGCGACAGGGCGCAAGACGACCGCACTGCGCTCGCGGCGGCGCGAGCGCTCCTCAGCGTGATGGGCAACGAGGCTCGCGCGGTGGTCATCGATCGCTCGGACTTCGCCGCCGAGCCGCTGAAGTCGCACCTCCTCGTGCTGCTCCGCGATCCGACGCTCCCCGAGATCGATCCGAAGGACCTCAAGGACTTGATCTGACGGCGTCTCCGGCGGCGCCCGCGTATTTTCGTAGGTAGAGCTCGATGGCCACGACGACGAGCGAGTGCGTGATCTCGCGGTCGTCGAGGAGGTCGGCGAGCTCGCTCTTCGGGACGAGCAATGTCTCGAGGTCCTCCATGTCGTCGAACGCAGTCTTCCCGGTGGGCCGTGCTCCGCGCGCGAGGTACGTGAAGCAGCGGTTGCCCTGGAGCGCCGGGTTGGGCTCGACCACCGAGACCAGCTCGAACGACTCCGCCTCGTAGCCGGTCTCCTCGAGGAGCTCGCGGCGTGCGGCAGCGAGCGGCTCCTCGCCGGGATCGATGACCCCACCAGGGATCTCGAGGGAGAGCGCGTCGGTCCCGAACCGGTACTGCCAGATGAAGACCAGCTCGCCCTCCGGCGTCTCGGCGATGACGTTGCACCAGTCCGGGCAGGCGAAGACGTAGATGTCGCGGGGCAGCGGCGTCTCCTCGTAGACGAGGCGCTCGACCTTGAATACGCCGTGATCGGCGACGAGATGAGCGCGTCGTCCGCGGAGTTTCTGGATCACCTTGGGAGCTCTTCGCGTGCGAGCACGTGCCATGTGTCGATCGATCTACGCTAAAGTGCCGCCGGTCGCGACCCCTCGCGACTCCCGCAACGACAAGACATGGCTGCGCCGAAGACCGAAAAAGACGACGCGATCGGGAAGATCATCGTCAACAACCGACGAGCCTCCTTCGACTACACCATCGAGGAGAAGTTCGAGGGCGGTCTGGTGCTCGTGGGCAGCGAGGTGAAGTCGATGCGCGCGGGCAAGGTCGAGATGGTCGACGCCTACGCGACGGTCGAGCGCGGCGAGCTGTGGCTGAAGCAGCTCTACGTCGCGCCGTTCGAGCAGGCCAAATCGTTCCCGCACGAGCCGCGTCGGTCGCGGAAGGTGCTGGTGCGTCACAACGAGATCGCGAAGATCGAGCGCGCCATCATGCGCGACGGCTACACGCTGGTGCCGGTGCGGCTCTACTGGCGGCGCGGCCACGTGAAGGTGGAGCTGGGCCTCGCGAAGGGCAAGAAGAGCCACGACAAGCGTGCCGACATCAAGGCGAAGACCGCCGATCGCGAGGCGAAGGTCGCGATGGGCCGGGCCCGCAAGGAGCGCGGCTGACCGTGAGCGAGCCGAGCGCCGCGCATCTCTTGTGGACGAAGGGGGGCACGGCCTCGCTCCTCGCGATCGACCAGGACGCAGTGACGCTGCGCTCGAGCATCTCCTCGCCGCCGGGGGCGCGCCTCGAAGCCACGCTCGCGTCCGACCCCTCGGTCACGCTGAAGATCAAGATGCACGGCAGCAAGCTCCAACCCGACGGCTCCTTCACGCTGCGAGGCCGCGTCCTCGAGCCCACGAAAGCCCTCCGCGAGCGCCTCGCGCTGCTCGTCGCGCCCTCCGAGTCGAGGTAAAGAGGAGGCATGGCGAAGCGCACGGATGTGACGGAGGAGCGGGCGCCGCGCGCGATCGACCCGGCGGTGCAGGGTGAGGAGGTGCGCTTCGAGCGATCGCTTCGGCCCAAGACCCTCGACGACTACATCGGCCAGACCAAGCACAAGGACAACCTGCGCGTCTTCGTCGAGGCGTCGCGCAGGCGAGGGGAGCCGCTCGATCACCTGCTCCTCTCCGGACCCCCCGGTCTCGGAAAGACCACCCTCGCGCAGATCCTCGCGCACGAGATGGGCGTCGAGCTCCACATGACCAACGGCCCGGTCGTCGAGCA
>JAYTOQ010000548.1:0-1801 GCA_043747665.1 Polyangiaceae bacterium
GCTCGAATACGGGTCCTGGAAGATGATCTGCATTTTCCGGCGGAGCGGCCGCAGCTCGGCGGGCGAGAGCGGGACGATGTCACGACCGTCGTAGACGACGCGCCCGAAGGTGGGCTCGACGAGCCGCAGCATGAGGCGACCGAGCGTGCTCTTGCCGCAGCCGCTCTCACCGACGAGCCCCACGGTCTCGCCGCGGCGCACGCGGATGGACACGCCGTCCACGGCGCGGAGCAGCTTCTGATTGCGCGAGAAGAATCCGCCGCGGACCGGGAAGTACTTGCCGACGCGCTCGGTGGCGACGAGCGTGCGCGGGCGCCCCGCGGCCGGCGCATCCGAGCCCGGCAGCTTCTTGCGCTGGCTCGTGTCGGCAGCGATCGTCGCGACCTCCGCCTTCTCGCTTTCGGTCTCGGCCATCCCTCGGTATTCGTAGCCGATCGCGCGTCGGAAGTCTTCGCGCGTCACACCTCGTCGGCGCGGATGCAGCGAGCGAGGTGCAGGGGGTCGTCGCCCTCGGCCCGGATGGGGAGGAGGTCGGGCTCGGCCTCCAGGCACGCCGGGATCACCATCGGGCAGCGATCGGCGAAGCGACACCCCGGCGGCAGCGCATGGAGGTCGGGCACGAGGCCCTCGATGACCGGCAAGCGGGCGCGCCGCGGCTTCACCGTCTCGTTGCCGGGAGGCCCCGCCACCGCTTCGAGCTCGGCGGCGCGTGCCTGCCCGGCGAGGAGCGTGTCACGCTCCGCCGTAGCCGGCTGTGCGAGCGCCGCCTTGTCGAAGGTCGGCAGGCTGCGGAGGAGCCCGCGCGTGTAGGGATGGCGGGGATGTGCGAAGAGGCGCTCGACCTTCGCGCTCTCCACGATGCGGCCGGCGTACATGACGACGACGTCGGTGCAGGCCTCGGCGACGACGCCGAGATCGTGGGTGATGAGCACGATCCCCATGCCGAGCTGGCCCTTGAGCGTCGCGAGGAGCTCCAGGATCTGCGCCTGGATGGTGACGTCGAGCGCCGTCGTCGGCTCGTCGGCGATGAGGAGGCTCGGCTCGCAGGAGAGCGCCATCGCGATCATCACGCGCTGCCTCATGCCGCCGGAGAGCTGGTGCGGATACGCGTCGATGTTGGTCTCGGGCGCCGGGATGCCGACGAGCCGCAGCATCTCGAGCGCGCGCGTCCGGGCTTCCTTGCGTGACTTCTTCTGATGGAGGCGAATAGCCTCGATGATCTGCGTCCCCACCGAGTAGACGGGGTTGAGGCTGGTCATCGGCTCCTGGAAGATCATCGAGATGTCGTTGCCGCGGACGTCCTGCATCTGACGCTCGGTGAGCCCGAGGAGATCCTTGCCCCGGAACTCGATGCGGCCCTCGTTGATCTCGCCTTGCGGATACGGGATGAGCCGCAGGATGCTCAGCGCGGTCACGCTCTTGCCGCAGCCGCTCTCGCCGACGATGCCGAGCGTCGCACCCTCGGCGACGTCGAAGGACACCTCGTCGACGGCGCGCAGCACGCCTCGATCGGTGCGGAAGCTCGTGACGAGGTCACGCACGCGGAGCAGGGGGGGCGCGCCTGCGGGCGATGACGAGGCCGACATGCGCGGCATGCTAAGCTCTCGCGCGTGAGTTGGTCGAGCACGGCGATCGTCATCGGCTCGGCGCTCGGCGTCGTCGGCATCGGCCTCGCGGCCAGCGGATGCGCGCCGCGTGCTCGGATGTGCACCGCGTCGAGCGAGTGCACGGCGCAGTCGGCATGCGTCGCCGGTCGCTGTCAGGCCGACAGGCCGAACGTGAAGCCCGCCATCGACGCCGC
>JAYTOQ010000549.1:0-4018 GCA_043747665.1 Polyangiaceae bacterium
GAGTGCATGAGCATGGCGACCACCTGGTCGAGCAGGTAGTCGAGCGTCTCGTCGCCGACCTTGATGCCCTGATGCTCCGCGATCTGCTCGCGCACCTTGCCGAACTCGTTCTGTCCACGACCGGTGCGCTCGAGGAGATCGCGCGTCTTCTCGTCGACGATCTTCTCGGTCTCGAGATAGCCGCGAAGCACCGACTCGACGTCGGCGACGACCTCCTTCTGGGCCCCCGCGTCTTCGAGATCGATGTCCTTCGACGACAGGAGCGTGCGCACGACCTCCTGGGCAATCGACGGAACCTTGGCGCTGTAGAGTCGCATGTATGGGCCGCGCGCACGCTACCCCAACCCTCACGAAAAGCGAAGCCATCCCCCTGGCTTTCGGTATTCTCGAACGCAGGGGTAAACGAGCTTGAGCCGCGAGCTGAACGACGACTTCGACGAGGACGATCTGCCGAGCGGGTCGCTCGATCTCGAAAAGGGTAGCGGCCAGGTCGGCGCCGGAGTGCCGTCCACGTACGGCAACGACGGGATCGACTTCGACGACGACCTCTACGGGAGCGACGACGCGGGCGCCAACAAGGCGCTGGAGCTCGATCTGCCGAAGGCGCCACACGCGTCGATATCGGCGCCCGCGACGATGTCGAAGGCGCCACCGGGCGCGCCGCCGGGCGGACCGATGGACGTCCCCGATCTCGCGTTCGACGCCGCACCGGCGCGTGGCCGCAGCGGCCAGCATCCCGCGGCGGCGCCGCCTCCGCGATCGAGCGGCAGCTTGCCCGCGGTCCGGACGAGCGGAACGCATCCTGCTGCCGGCCAGAGCGGCCAGCACCCTGCCGCGGGCGGTATTCCGTCGGCGCCGCCTTCGTCCTCGCGCGGTGGCTCCGGCGGGCACGCACCAGCCGCGCCGCCAGGAGACGAAGGCCATCATGGCTTCGCGCCGCCGGCTCCTTCGAGCGCGAGCGGCCTCGACGATCCGTCAGGGCCCCAGTCGGCACCGATGGCCCAGATGGCCCAGATGGCGCCTCCCGCGAAGCCGACGGCCGCCGCGGTGATCGCGAAGTATCCGTCTCCGCCGACGAAGATCACGCAAGCCCCGATGTACACGGTGCGCGTGATCCTGCGGCAGCTCGAGCTGCGGACCGACCTCGAGTCGCTGCGTCGTCGCCGGTCGCCGGACGTCCCGCTCTACGAGGCTGCGCTGCGCGCGTACGACACGAAGACGTTCCGCCTCGGCATGGCGATCAACTGCGCGGTGCTGGCCATCGCCACGTTCGTCTTCTTCCTGCCGGTGATGATTCGCTTCATCCGCGCGGACTGAAGCACTCGAAGCGGGGATCGCGGCTCTAGCCGCGTGAGGAGCGCGGGCCGCCAGGGCGCTTCCGCTCGCCCTCGGGAGGCTTCCGCGTGCTCGGCGGATCGGCGGGCGGCTTCCGGATGCTCGGCGGCGGCGGCTCCTCGCGCAGCGGCCTCGGCGACGTCACTGCGGTCTTCATCTCGCGCATGCCCAGCTGGAGGCGGCGGATGACCGCCTTCTTCTGGCGATCCTTGTACTTTGCATGCGATGCCTCGCCCTGCTCGTTCGCCTGCTCGGTCTCACGGTCGATGACCTGGAACTCGCAGACCACGAACACGACCGGCCCGAGCGACCACGCGCTCGACGGGGCACGCTCGAGCAGCTTCCGCGGGAGGCGCACGGGCATGTCGACCACGAAGTGGATGACGCGATAGTTGTCCGCCGAGAAGACGTTGTCGCTCGGCGTGTAGTCCTCATCGGCGCCCGCCTGCATGTCCGCGAGGTACGACTTCAGGTGGTCGCGCTGCTGGCAGTAGCGCTTGAACTGGAAGATCGAGTTGATGCTCTGGCTCGGAATCACGTAGTTGAACGGGAACAGCTTCTTCTGGAGAAACTGCACGATCGGGAAGATGTCATCGCGCTCGCGCGTGACGATACGGAAGCGCAGCTTGTCGAAGATCTGCGCCGAGACCGCCTCGCGCTTCGACAGGAGCTTCGTGTAGAGGGAGTCCTTGTTCTTCCGTCCGCCGACGAACTCGGTGATCGGGAATCCCTCCGCAAGCATGCTGCCGATCACGCGATAGACCTTCTCCTCGACGAGGTGGAAGATCTCCTGGTCCGACATCGGGAGCATGAACAGCAGCTCGCGCCCATCGAGGTGATGGATGATGTGCATGCACTTCAGGATGGTGCACGCGCACGTCTGACGATGACCGTTGCGCGTCGCAAGCTCGAAGAGATCCTCCATCGAGGCCTGCTCGACGGGCTTCGGGATCGGGTACTCGAAGTGCCGGCGGAGGTAGCTGATGGCCTCCGACTTGATGGCGTTCATCCGCGCGCGATCGGCGGGCTCGTCGGGATGGAACTCCTGCGCGAAGATGAAATCCGAGATCTCGGCCGCATCCTTGAAGTTCAGCCGATGCCAGTCGATGACAGAGTCGCCGCGGAGGAGCAGCCGCACCGCTTCGAGGTCGGCGAGCGAGAACTCGTCGAGCGTCTTGAGGCGTTCGCGCGGCGCCATGAGCGTGCGACCATACGCGATCCGGCGGACGCCGACTACGGCATGGGCGGCGGCGGCGGCGGCAGCGGATTCGGCGAGGGCGCCGGGCCGAACGACGCCGACGTCGACGGCGCGGGCGCGCCGCCTGACGAGCCTGACGAGCCTGACGAGCCGCGCGCCGGAGGCGGCGACTTGCTCGTGTGCGAAGGCGAAGGCGGCGGCGGCGGCGCCTGACTGCCGCGAGTCGTGAAGCCGGTACTGGCGCCCGCCGACGTGCTGCGCGACTCTTGCGGTGGCGCCCCGTGGGACGAGAAACCAGGGCTCGAGCAGGCGCTCGTGACGGCGGCCGACGCGGCCAGCGCGGCCAGCGCGAGCGTGGTGGTTGCGAGCAGCGGCCAGCGGGTGAGCATCACGCTGTGTTCTGTATCACGCCGCCTTGTTCGGACCAGCGACGTCGAGCTGCGGCGCCGCCGAGGCGAGCGGCGTGTGGAGCTGCGTCACCACCGCTTGAGCTCCGCCGGACGCCGCAGGCGCGACCTCACGACCCAGCGAGAGCGTACCGACGAAGATCCCGATGGCGACCGCGAGCACAGCCACGTGGCCCATGAGCGCACCGGAGCATCCGGCGACGGCGATGGGGGCGAGGGCGGCGAGGTACCAGGGGGTAAACTTCATTCGTGCGCATCTCCGGTTCGGCGTTCGGCGTTCGGCGTTCGACGTGCAGCTGGATGACGGATTCGGCGGGCCCATCCGCGGTCGGATTTGCCCTACATGTAAGATAAGCTACGACACCACTCGGGCCGGGTGAAGTTTTTATCGGGATGGCGCCGCCTTGATCAATGCAATTCGGACAGAGACCCTCGCACGTCACGTTCCATGTGACGGCCCATGTCACCGACATCGCAAATGAAAGCGATTACCGCAGTTTCCGCGTCTCAGCGCGGCCTCGACGGCCGCCGGCGCGTCCGGGGGCCCGCGAGGGGCGTGGGCGGGGGGCCACTTGCTTCGCCTGAAGTGCCAACGGATCTCGACCATTGCGACCGCGACGGTTTATCGTCGGCGCGTGTTCTTTGACGTGCGGCTCGTCGCCTCCGTCGCCTCCGGCGTCATGCTCGCCGCGGGCGTCGCGCTCACCGCTGGGCTGTCGTCGTGCACGACCGTCGATCCCGGACCGAACTTCGTGGTGCCCGACGAGCAGTTCGATGCCGACTTCTTCTTCTGTCGCGTCGAGCCGGAGCTGCTCACTGCGAAGAAGTGCGGTCCCGGCGATCCCGCATCCGGCGATCCCGGCAACGGCTGCCACTTCAACTCGTCGGCGGTGAGCGGCATGGCGCTCGCTCCGCATCCGCCCGTCGACTGCGCCGACGGTCACCCCACCAACCGCGCGCAGGTCGGCGCGGGCAGCGGAGCGCAGGGCAACCTCCAGGCCGTCTCGCTCGAGATGAGCCGCGATTATCTGACCGCGCCGCTCTACCTTCGGCCCACGGGCCAGAACCATCCGCGCAC
>JAYTOQ010000550.1:0-11631 GCA_043747665.1 Polyangiaceae bacterium
GCACGCAATTCGGACAAATCCCGGACGATTTGCGCGTGATCCCGTGATTCTTTACGGCCGTACCCTCGAGCAGACGATCGACCGGCACGACCGCGCGACCTTCCTCAAGGAGCTGGTCGTCACCAGCGGGAAGATCCCGCTCGCCATGGTGAGAAAGCGTCTCGCCAGCAACGAGGGCGGCACCAAGGCGCCCGTCCTGCTGGTCCACGGCTTCGGGCAGAACCGCTACGCGTGGCACCTACCGGCCCGCAGCGTCGCGAACCATCTCGCCCGCGCGGGATACGACGTGTTCAACCTCGATCTTCGCGGCCACGGCCGCTCGCGGCACTTCGGCGCTCGGGCCGTTCGTCATGTCGACGACTACATCACCGAGGACCTCCCCATCGCGGTCGAGGAGGTGCGCCTTCATACCGGTGAGCGCCCGGTCTTCCTGGTCGGCCACTCCCTCGGAGGCCTCGTCAGCTACGGAGCGGCGCCGCTCCTCGCCGGCGCGGTCGGCGGGATCATCTCGATCGGCAGCCCCTACCACTTCACGCGCGGCTCCCTCTCGCTGCAGGCCATCGCGCTCTGCTTCGAAGGCCTGCGTCGGGCCGGCGTCCCGCAGTTCGGGCTCCCGCTTCCGCTCTATCCGATCGGCGCCTTCATGCGCACGATCCGTCGCGTCGCCGACAGTCCGTTTTACCCGCTGCCGTTGCGCGGCTGGCATGCCGGCGCCCTCGAGCCGCACGTCCTCGAGCAGCACCTGCGCCTCGCGTTCGATCGCGGGGGCATCGCCGAGCTACGCAACATGTTCGAGTGGGCGGCCGAGAAGCGCTTCGGCGGCGAATCACGCGACTACGTCGAGAAGTTCGAGGCGATGGACCTCCCCTTGCTCGTCGTGTCGGGCGCCAACGACGACCTCGCGCCTCCCGCGAGCGTGCGCCCCGCGTACGAGCGCAGCCGCTCGAAGGACAAGACCTACCGCACCGCTCCGCTCGGCCACATCGATCTGCTCGTCGGACGCGCCGCGCCGCTGTCGACGTGGCCGCTCATCACGGCGTGGCTCGACAAGCACGCCGCGTAGGGACGCCGCGTCGTCCGTCGCCGCTCACGTCGAAGGGCGGCGGTCCTTCTCGAGACGCGAGACTTCCTCTTCGAGGCGGCGGATCTGGCGCTTGAGGTCCTTCACCTCGTCCTCGGTGGCGAGGCTCATCGCCTTGGCGAGCTTCTCGATCTGCTCGTTGCCGAACGACTGCACCTTGCCCGGTACGTTCATCATCTGCACGACGGCCTTCATCACGCGCTCGTCCTGCATCAGCTTCATGACCCGCGGGTCGGTCATCAACTTCATCCCCTGCTTCATCAGGGTCTTTTTGATCGAGCTCATTGGCGCCGGATCATAGCAACGAACGCCGTTTGTGAGTGGCGGACTCGAACGATCGCTCTCATGATGAGCGCGTGTCGCTGCTGCCAATCCCGCGCATCGAGGGCCATCCGCTGCTGGGTCACCTCCAGGCGTTCCGCAAGGACCGCGTCGCGATGCAGCTCCGCGTCGCGCGGGAGCAGCCGGACATCGCGAAGCTCCGCATCGGGCTGATCCCGGCCGTGATGATCGGCGCGCCGTCGATGGCGCACGAGGTCCTGGCGGTGAAGCACGCCTCGTTCGTGAAGGCGCCCGGGCTCTCGATATTCCTGCGGCCTCTGCTCGGCAACGGGCTGCTGACGAGCGAGCGCGCGATGCACGCGCGCCAGCGACGCCTCATCGCGCCGGCGTTCGCGCACAAGCGCATCTCGTCGTATGCCGCGACGATGGCCGAGCGCAGCGGGCGCTTCGCGGCGCAGCTCGCGGATGGTCACGTCCTCGACGTGGCGGAGAGCATCATGGGGCTCACGCTGGAGATCGTCGGTAAGACGCTCTTCGACGCCGAGGTGGTGTCCAACGCCGACGAGGTCGGCAAGGCCGTCACCGTGGCCATGCACTGCGCGATGACGCAAGTGAGCTCGCTCGTTCCGATCCCGCCGTTCGTGCCGACGCCGCTCAACCTCCGCAACCGGCGCGCCGTGGCCCAGCTCGACGCCATCCTCTATCGCATCATCCGCGAGCGCCGGGCCCGGGGAGGAGACCGCGTTGATCTCCTCAGCATGCTCCTCGCGACGCAGGACGAGGACGGCGGCTCGATGAGCGATCAGCAGATTCGCGACGAGGCGATGACGCTGTTCCTCGCCGGACACGAGACGACGGCAAATGCGCTCTCGTGGGCGCTCTATCTGCTCGCCAGGAACCCCGCGGCTCGCGCGCGGCTCGAGGCCGAGGTCGACGCGCTCGGACGCCTCCCGTCCTACGAGGACCTGAAGCAGCTCCCCTGGACGCTCGCGGTCATGAAGGAGACACTGCGGCTGTACCCGCCGGCCTACATCCTTGCGCGTCGCACCGTCGCCGACGTGACCATCGGCCCGCATCGCATCAAGAAGCCCACCATCGTGCTGGTGAACGTGCTCGGCATGCATCGTCGTCCCGACCTCTTCCGATCGCCGGAGAGCTTCGACCCGGAGCGCTTCCTGGGTGACGCCGAGAAGCAGCTTCCACGCTGCGCGTACATGCCGTTCGGCGCGGGCCCGCGCATCTGCATCGGCAACCACTTCGCGCTGATGGAAGGCCAGGTGGTGCTCGCATCGCTCTTGAAGCGGCTGCGCTTCGATCTCGTGAGCGACGTACCCGTCGAGCCCGATCCCCTGGTCACGCTGCGGCCGCGCGGCGGTGTCACGATGCGTGTGACGGTCCGCGAGGCGAGCGCATAGCGTCGCGGGGGCTCTACGGCGTCTGGCTCTCGAGCTCCTCGCACGCCGTCGCGAGCCCGCCTGCGCAGGCGCGCTGGAGAAGGTCGGCGGCGCGGCGCTCGTCCCTGGTCACGCCCGTTCCATTCGCGAAGGCCTTCGCGGGCACTGCGCACGCGAGCGCATCGCCCAGCGTGCACGCGGCGGCGAGCAGCTCGATCTGCTTGCCGCGACCGGGCGGTACGCCGGTGCCGCTGGCGTGCATGCGCGCGGCGCTCACGCACGAGGCCGCGTCGCGCAGCTCGCAGGCGCGCTCGTGCAGGTGCACGGCCCGCGTGAGGTCCCTCGGAATGCCTTCTCCGCGCTCCACGCGCGCCGCGACGACGCCGCACGCAAACGCGATCCCGCGGTCGCAGTCCTCCGCGCATGGCGCGAGATCCTTTGCATCATGCACGCAGATGCGAGGGGCACCCGGGTCGGGCATGGACGACGAAGGCCCGCTCGCCAAGGTGTCGGCGTGCGGGCCTTCGGGGGTCAGGGCGGCGGGGGTCGTCGCGCAGCTCGCCATGGCTCCGGGCAGAGCCACGGCGGCGAGACCGAGGAGGACGAGCGCGCCGAGCCTTCGCACGCGCTCTGCCTACGTCATCTCGGCGCGCGCGTCACTTCGCGGGCGTCACTTCGCGGGAGCGACGAACTCGAAGGTCGCCTTCGCGCCCTTGGCGCCGATCGAGACCTCACCGGACACCTTCATGCCGGGCTGGATCTTGGTCGCGGCATCGGCGATCGAGGCGGTGGTCTTGCAACTGCCGCGCGCGAGCGCGCTGCCGACGCCGCGGAAGAGGCTGTCGAGCTGCGCGGGATCGTTGGCCGACGCATAGCTGCCGCCGGTGTCGGTCGCGAGCTCGCGGAGCACCTTCACAGCCGTCGGGTCGGCGTTGACGTCGCCCTCGGCGGCCGGGCCAAGGCCGACGGTGAAGACGGGGATCCGCGCGGCCTTTGCGGCGGCGTGACACGCGTCGCGCTTGTCGTCGCTGTTGGGCTGCCCGTCCGAGAGAAGCAGCACGCCGCGGCGACCGTCCTTCACGGAGTCGACGAGCGGCATCATCTCGAGGCACGACTCGAAGAGCGGTGTGCCGCCGGAGGCCTCGATCTTCTCGGCCGCCTTCACGAGCGCCGCCTTATCGCTGGAGAACGCCGCCTTCGGAGGCGAGCACGTGTCCTCGCTCGCGCCCATCGCGAGCAGCGACGTACAGAGGAGGTCGCGGAGGTGGTCGCCGTTGGTGCCGTAGTCCGTGAGGAGGACCTTGTCGTCCGCGCCGAGCGTATCGAGGAAGCCGATGGTCGCTGCCTTCCGCATCAGCTTCGGGTCGCTCTCCAACATGGACCCCGAGTCGTCGATGATCATTCCGATGGCGACCGGCTTGTTGCCCGGGTCGGGCACCGTGCACTCCGTGCTCGCGACGGTAGTGGCGATGTCGGCAGGCGAGGTGATGCGAATGTCGATGTTCAGCTTGCCGTCGAGGACGGGCTCGCTCGTCGCGTCCTGCGGGATGGTGGTGAGGCCGAGCTCACCGCTCGTGTAGAGCGCGCTCGTGACGCTGGTGCCGACGACGACGACCTTGTCGACGCGACCGTTGGAGTCGCCCTTGTCGTCGGACTTGACGGTGCACGCGGTCGTGGCGAGCGCGGCAAGGATGGACGTGTAGAGGACGGTGGAGCGGAGGCGTTTGCAGGCGTTCATCGTGGCGGGATTGACGGGTACCAGTCCCCACGATTCAAGGCACTTCGGGCTCCGAACGGGTGACGCGGCACTTCGCTTCGCTTCACCCGAACGGGTGACAACGCTCGTGCTAGGACAGGCAGCCCTCCGATGCCTCGACGAATGGCGCCTCGAATCACCTCCGCGGTGCGCTCCGCCCGCGCGTTGCTCGGCATGTCGGCTGCGCGGTTCCTGCGCGAGCACTGGCAGAAGAAGCCGCTGCTCGTTCGCGGCGCCATGCCGGAGCTGCGCGACCCGCGCACGCCCGAGGAGCTGGCCGGGCTCTCCTGCGAGGACGGCGTCGAGTCGAGGATCGTGCGCGAGCGCGGGGGAAGCGCGCCGTGGGAAGTGACGTGGGGCCCGCACCCCGAGTCGACGTTCGCGACGCTGCCCGATCGCGGCTGGACGCTCCTCGTGCAGGAGCTCAATCGACACGTGCCGGAGGCGGCGCTCCTCCTCGAGCCCTTCGCGTTCGTCCCCAACGTCCGCGTCGACGACGTCATGGTCAGCTACGCCGCGCCGGGCGGAAGCGTGGGACCTCATCTCGACAGCTACGACGTCTTCCTCGTGCAGGGCCGCGGGCGCCGGAGGTGGTTGTATAATACACGTCCGACGAAGGATGCCCGCTTCCGGGAAGGCCTGGATCTGCGGATCCTCGAGTCGTTCCGCCCCGACGTCGAAGAGGTGCTCGAGCCGGGCGACATGCTCTACCTGCCACCGGGCTTCGCGCATCACGGCGTGGCGGTCACGCCTTGTCTGACCTACTCGATCGGCTTCCGCGCGCCGTCGTTCGGCGAGATGTGGAAGGCCTTCGCGGCCCATGTCGCGGCGCAACCTGGCGCCGCAGGCCCTTCGCTCCTCGTCGACCCGCGGCTCGCGCCGGCGGCGAACCCGGGCGCGATCCCGCCGGCGCTCCTCGCGCGCGTCCGTGACGCCGTCCGCGGGCTGCCGTCCGACGACGACGCGATCGATCGCTTCTTCGCGTCGTTCGCGACGCGCCTCGCGCCGGGGCACGAGCTCACCGCGCCGCGGAAGGCGCCGTCGGCGGACGCGGTCATGTCGCGTCTCCGCCGCGGCGATCGCGTCGTGCGCTCGGAAGAGGGGAGATGGGCGTTCCTCCCGCGCCGCCGCGGGGGCCTCCTGCTCTACGTCGCGGGCGTCGAGCTCGAGGTGCCTGCCGCCGCCGCAGAGCTCGCGCGGGCGCTGTGCGCTGCGCGTCGCTTCGACGGCGTCGCGCTGGCCGCGCTCGCGAAGAGCGCCGCGGCGCGCGCGCTCATCGTGAGATTAGTCGGCCTCGGCGGTCTCGCTTTCGCAGGTCGGGCTTAGGCTCCGGCTTCGGCACCGGGCGATTGTCGCGACGCTGCGCGATGAAGAGGTAGTTGAAGCCGCGCAGGAAAAAGTTCCCTTCCTCGGCAGCCTTCCGGTAGTTGCCGAGCTCGAGCGACTTGTTGTGCCGGACGACGCTGACGACGTCGACGATCTTCAGCGACTCCGCGATGCTCCCGAAGAGCTGGAAGCCGACCGGCGCGAAGCCCACCTTCTTCTCGTAGTAGTCGCAGACGTAGAGCCCGAGCGTGCCGCCCGGCTTCAGCACGCGCGCGGCCTCGCGGATGGCGCGATGCATGGCCTGGTAGTACTTCGGGTCATAGGCCGAGAGCTTCCCGATGCAGGCGGGGTCGTCCGAGTAGTCGATGTGATCGCCGTAGGGAGGGTCCATGAAGACGAGGTCGACCGACGCCGCCTCGAGCGGCAGCTTCCGTGCGTCGGCTTTCTCGATGTCGGCTCGATAGGGCGACAGATCGAAGCCGCGCGCCTTTCGCCCGGTGTCCTTGGCGACGTCGAGCGTCGTGCCCGACCCGCAGAACGGGTCGACGATGAGATCACCGGGCTTGGTGTATCGCTCGACGAGGTTCCAGATGACGTACGACGGCGTCGCGCCGATGTACGTTGCATCGCCCTGCGCCGCCTCGCCGTAGTGCTGCGACGGATACTCCCAGAGCGTGGTGGGCTGAATCCGCAGCGCGGGCTTGTTGGGTCTCTGATGCATCGCGCGCACTTTAGCGCGAACCGGCCTCGACGACGCTGGCCGATCGCTCGTCTCGATCAATCGCGGGCGCAGCGGCCGCCGGTCTTGCCGTACTTGGTCATCACCGCGAACTCGAACGTGGTGTTGCCGATGCGGTGGCCTTCCCACGAGCCGTTCTTCGACCAGGCCAGCTTTGCCTGCGTCGTCGATTGACCGTTCAAGTCGGGCGCCGTCTGCGTGCCGGTGACGGTCGCCGTGATCTCGAGCATGCTGCCCGCAAGGTCCTGATGACCCACGCTGTTCGCCCCCAGCGGGAAGCGTCCCGGCGGGCTGATCCAGTACGCGTAGTCCCACGGCTTCGCTGCGTTGCCGCCGGCGGGGAGCTGGTAGCTGTGATTCCAGTTCGCGTAGCTCGGATCGCACGAAGGACATGCGGCCTGGTTCGCCTGGAGCGCCGCGCCTGGTCCGAAGAGCTGCCACACGCCGCCGATCGTCGCGTAGCCGCCGGCAGCCGGCGCATTCCCCCACGGGTACGGCGCCGGGCCGAACGCCGCGTTGAGCTCGTCGTTGGTCTCCAGCCGCCCGCCGTCCCAGGCGCAGAACGCCGCAAGCATCGGGTACGCGACGCAGTTGAGCGGTAGTCGATCGAGGAACGCCTGGTCGAAGCCGCGATCTTCCTGTTCCAGGGTACCGTTCCAGTACGTGTGCGACCCGTAGCTCGGGTTCGCGGCGCTGCCGGTGAAGCAGCCCTGCTGGTCGCTCGGGAGCGTCGGCATGTAAGCGGTAGCGCCGAGCTGGTAGTTCGCGCCGTACGGATACGAGCTGACGTCCGACGGAAGGAAGCTCTTGTATGCCTCGATCTGCGCGGTCTGCGTCGACGAGAGCGAGGCCTTGTTCGCGGTGTACCACCCGAGGACGTCGCCATTGGTCCGCTGGATGAACGCGCGCATGCGCCCCGCGGTGACCTTGTACTTGTCGAGCTTGGTCGCGCGGCCCGGGATGGTGATCGCTCCGCAGCAGCTCTCGTTCTTGGCGCCCGGGAGCCCCGCCGCGGTGACCTCGCCTTCGCCGCACGTGAGACCACCGTTGGTCTGCGTGCAGCTCCGTCCGTTCGCGCAGTGGAGGGTGTCGTCGCAGCCGTCGCTCGCGCAGTCCGCGTGCACCGCGCAGGTCTTGCCGGTCGCGCACTTCGGAGCGCTGGTGACCATGCCACCGCAATCGACATCGGTCTCGTCGGCGTTCTTCACGCCGTCGCTCGAGGTCGGTGTCGCGCACGTCATCGTCGCCGGATCGCAGACGCCGCTCGTGCAATCACCGGCGGCCTTGCAGCCCTTCGCGTCGGCGCAGCGCGGCGCGCCGCCGGTGCCGCCACAGTCGACATCGCTCTCGTCGCCGTTCTGGACGCCGTCGTCGGCCTTGATCGGCTGACACGCGGAGGCGCTGCACACCTTGCTCTCGCAGTCGGCGGGACCGGCGCATCCGTGACCGGCGTCCATCGTCGGCGCCGTGCACTTCGCGCCGGCGCACGTGCCGGACATGCAGTCGTTGCCCACCGTGCACTCGCCGCCGGCGGCCTTGCCGTTGGGATTGCCGACCGTCGCGCCGTTCGAGTCGAGCGCAGGAGGGTCGGAGTCGCGTGAGCTGCTGCTGCACGCGGCGAGAGCGAGCCCGCCGCCGAGGACCGCCAGCAAGGAGATCCGGACGACCACGCCGACCTTCTTCATCGGGTGGTGACGCTGCAAAAATACGACCTCGGCGCAACGACTGCGACACCGTGACATCCTTCGAATTTTCACGGATGTAGGACATTTTCGCAGGGTCCGCGGCGATCCGTGGCGCGGTCAGCCGATGCCTCAGCGCGCGCAGCGTCCGCCGACGGCGAGGTACTTGTTCGTGGCCGCCCACCCGCGGAAGCCGGTGACGGGGTGCTTCGCCGGGATGCCGTGAGCGTCGAACGCGCCGGTGCGGTTGAGACCGACCGTGCGCTTGGCCGCGGCGGGATCGGTGCCGGGCGCTCCGCTCATCGGCAGCGCGGTGTTGTAGACGTTGCCCGAGAGATCGGAGTGACCGAACGGCCCGTCACCCTTCGGGAAAGTGCCCGGCGGCGCGATGAAGACGGAGTAGTCGCACTTCGCTGGATCATCGCCCACGCACTGCATCGTGGCGGGCGCCCAGAAGTTGTAGCGATAGTTCGCGCGCGTCTGATCCGACCCGGCGGGCGTCACCGTACCGAAGCCCGTGGGCTTCATCGGGAACGCGGTGTTCCATCCGCCCGGCAACGGCGTGTTGCCCCATGGATAGGTGTGATTCGTCGGGTCGCCTCCGTCCCATGCGTAGTCGAGCTCGTCGAGCGTCGGCATGCGTCCGCCGTCCCACGCGCAGAACGCGGTCACCATGAAGAACGTCACGCACTGCTGGGACTTCTGGTCGAGCACGTCCTGCGAGTACTGCTGCACGTCGGCGAAGAGGTTGGTGTTCACGTCGTCCGGCAAGCGATACGTGCGCGCGTTGCCGACCTCCTTGGTGAGGCATCCTTCGTTGCCGCCTTGCTCCGCGGCGCCGTAGTGGATCGGACCGAGCTGCTGGTAGACACCGTCCTGACCCTGACCGGGCGTGAAGAGGTGGGACATGCCGGTCACCGCGGTGCCGTCGTCCATCTTGTTCGGGATCCACGCGTCCCACGCGGGCTCGAAGAACGAGGGGCGGTTTGCCTGGATGTAAGAGCGGACGTCGCCCTTGGTCTTCTCGATGAAGACGCGCATGCGGCCGGCAGTGATGTTGTACTTGTCGAGCTTGAAGGTCGCACCGGGCTTCGGCACGGCGAGGGAGGTGCAGCAGCTCTCCTTGCCGGTCGCGCCGCACGTGTCGCCGCCGTTGTGCTGCGTGCAGCTCCGTCCCGCGGCGCAATGGAATGTGTAATCGCAGCCGAGGCTGACGCAGTCGCTGTCCTTCGTGCACGCGCCACCCGCAGGGACGTTGCGCGAGCCGCCGTCGTCGTCGGGGAGCACGCCGCCGCTGTCGGCGTTCACGCCGCCTTCACTGCCGGGGCCGGACGTGCCGCCGTCGCCGTCGCCGTCGCCGCCCGTGACGGGCGAGTCACCGCTCGAGCCTCCACACGCCACGAAGACGACGCAGCCCGTCGCGACGAGAGCGGCGGACACGAGACGGATCCGGTTCCGAACGCGCATGAGGCCTCCTGCGCAGTCATTGTGACACGCGGTCCTCGGTCGCGCGCGTGGACGACTTCGCGTCCACCCCCCGCGGTCGATTCGCCGACTCCGGCGGCCGCGGCGCCGAGTCGCCGCACCCCACATCGCGGGCGCGTCGCATCGCATCGCCGCTGCGAACGACGCCGAGCTTGTGGTGCGCGGCGTTCGAGCTAGGGGCGCTGGACGACCATCGCTTCGCGCCGGTCCTCGAAAAGTTCGCAGCCGGTAGCTGCCGGAGCGCTGCCGTGCTTCGCGATACCGAAACCGCGTCGCGCGCGCTCCGCTCACTCGCTCCGACACCGCCGCGCGTGCGGCAACGACGAAAATAGGCGCGAAAAAGGCCGCTCGACGTCTCCGCCGGCGGCCTCGTTCACGTCCGCGTTTCGCGCGAAGGATTACTCCTTCGCGTCGCCTCGCGCGAAGATCGACGCGACGTAGTTGAGGACGTCGGTCGCGCTGACCTCGTTGTAACCGAAGTTCTTGATGAGCCTCGACTTGATGATGTCGATCTTCTCCTGCGTGTCCTTGTCGACGACCGCGGAGACGAGCGTCTTCAGCTTGATCGAGTCCTTCTGATCCTCGAACAGCTTCAGCTCGAGCGCCCGACGAAGGCGATCGTTGGTGTTCCAAGCGAACTTCTTGCCGTCGACCGCGAGCGCTCCGATGAAGTTCATGATCTCGCGGCGGAAGTCGTCCTTCCGGTTCTCCGCGATCTCGATCTTCTCCTCGATGGAGCGCATGAGGCGCTCATCGGGATCCTCGTCCTGGCCGGTGTACTTGTTCTTGACGCGCTCCTTGAGCGTGAACGCCTTGATGTTGTCGATGTAGTTGCCGGCGAGCTTGGCGATCGCGTCCTCGTCCGCGCTGATGGCGCGCTGGACCTCGTTCTTGACGATCTCCTCGTACTCGCGCTTCACCTGGCCGATGATTTCCTGAAAGCGCTTCCGCTGCTCGTCGTTGGTGATGAGCGAGTGGTGGCGGAGCCCCTTGTCGAGCTCGTTGAGCACCATGAAGGGATTGATGGTCCCCTCGCCGGCGTCGTTGACGAGCGCGTTCGAGATCTTGTCCTGCACGTAGCGCGGAGAGATGCCCTCCATGCCCTCGCGCCTCGACTCCTTGCGGAGCTCCTTCACGGTGTCCTGCGTGTAGCCGGGCAGCACCTTGCCGTCGTAGAGCTTCAGCTTCTGGAGCAGCGAGAGGTTGTGCTTCTTGGGATCCTCGAGGCGCGTGAGCACCGCCCACATCGCCGCGACCTCGAGCGTGTGCGGAGCGACGTGTTTGCCCTTCACCTTCGCGGGGCCGAAGTCCTTTTCGTAGATCTTGATCTCCTCGTGGAGCTTCGTGATGTACGGGATGTCGATCTTGATGGTGCGGTCGCGGAGGGCCTCCATGAACTCGTTGTTCAGGAGCTTCTTGTACTCGGCCTCGTTGGTGTGGCCGAGAATGACCTCGTCGATGTCGGTCTGCGCGAACTTCTTCGGCTTGATCTTCTTCTCCTGCGACGCTCCGAGGAGGTCGTAGAGGAAGGCGACGTCGAGCTTCAGCATCTCGACGAACTCGACGATGCCGCGGTTCGCGATGTTGAACTCGCCGTCGAAGTTGAACGCGCGCGGATCCGAGTCCGAGCCGTACTCCGCAATCTTGCGGTAGTTGATGTCGCCGGTGAGCTCGGTCGAGTCTTGGTTCTTCTCGTCCTTTGGCTGGAAGGTGCCGATGCCGACGCGATCTTTCTCCGAGAGAATCAGGCGCTTGATGCGCACATGCTTCTCGATGACCTGGCCCCAATCGCCGCCGTATTTCTCCATCAACGCGCGGAAGATGAAGCGGCTCGCAGGGTTGAGCGTGCCCGGTGCAGTGACGCGTGAATTCTCGGGGAGGCCGAG
>JAYTOQ010000551.1:0-3394 GCA_043747665.1 Polyangiaceae bacterium
GTGCGCACGATCAGGCGAGGTTCGGCAGCGTGACGATGTCGACGTGGAGGACCTCGTCGAAGGCCCGGATCTCCGCCATGCAGCCTTCGCTCGGTCGCGAGACGACGCGGAGCTTCGCACACGACGCGCCGCCGCCCTCGAAGACCGTGTTGGTGACTTCTTCGACATTGATGCTGTGACGCTTGATGACCGCGAGCACGTTGGCGAACGTGCCGACCTTGTCGAGCATGCGAATCACCATCTGGAAGCGCGCCGTCGACAGGTTCATCACGTTGACGACGTTCGGCACCTCGCCCTCGAGGAGGAACGAACGGATGACGCGCACCGTCTCGGTCGCGATCGAGAGCTGAGCCTGGTCGGTCGACGCCGCGATGTGCGGCGTGGCGTAGAGGAACCCGCCCGTTGAGCTCGCGGGCAGCGAGGTGAAAAGCTCGGGCGAGATCTCCTTCTTGCCGCGTGGCTCGTTGGGGATGACGTCGAGACCGATACGGAGGCCGCGCGTGTTCATCGCGTCGACCATCGCCTCGTAGTCGACGAGGTCGGGGCGCGCGCAGTTGATGAAGATGCCGCGCTTGGGCATCACGTCGAAGATCCGACGGCCGACGATGCCCCGCGTGCGGTCGTTCAGCGCGAGGTGGACGCTGAGGATGTCCGACTTCGACGCGAGCTCCTCGAGCGTGGCCGCGTGACCGATGCCGAGGTCGGCGGCGCGCGCGGGGCTGAAGCCGCGGCTCCAGCCGATGGGGTGGAGGCCGAACGTCTTCGCGCGCTGCGCGACGTCACGACCGATGGCGCCGAGGCCGGCGATGCCGATGGTCTTGCCGATCAGGCCTTCGGCCTTGGCATACTCGGTGCGCTCCCACTTGCCCGCGCGGAGGGACGCGACCGCGTCCGGGATGCGCCGGTCGATCGCGACGAGCAGCCCGAAGACCAGCTCTGCCACCGCGGAGGAGTTCTTTCCGGGGCAGTTCGCGACGTAGATGCCACGCTCGCTGGCGGCCTTCACGTCGATGGTCGACGTCTCGGCGCCGGCGCGCACGATGAGGTTGAGCTGACGCGCCCCCTCGATGGCCTTGCGCGTGACCTCCTTCGAGCGAACGACGAGGATGCCCACGCCGTTGAGCTTCGTTTCGAGCGTCTCGCGCGTGAGCTCGGGCTCGTAGACGACGTCGACGGGGAGCGAGCGCAGTTCTTCGACCGCGCGGGGGTGAAGCTTGTCGGCAATGAGGAGACGCATAACGGCGCGCAGCTTAGCCGAAAACCGGAGAACTTGCAGGCCAATGGCCGCGGTAGATGCGTCGGTTTCTCAGGTGGCGGGAATCGTGGTGCGGCCGCGTTTCGTGACCAGCGACACGCTGCCCGCGTCCGCCTCCGCGACCTCCAGGAACGGGCCGAGCTGACCCTGCGCGAACCGCGTCATCTTCGCGTCGAAGGGCCCACCCTTCGCGGTCGCCTTCACCTTGAGGTAGAGCTCGCCGCGCTCGTTCGCATGCACCGTCGACGGGTCGAGAGGCTCCTCGGTGGCGTCGCTCAGTACGAGAATGGCGTCGCCGTCCTGCGCGCGCGTGCTGCGGACGAAGTACGGGACGTCCTCGACCACGAAGTACGTCCAGTCGTAGCCGTTGGTGAGGATGTAGCGCCCGTCGTCCGGGTGGCGCGCAATCCATGTGTGCAGCGCATCGCGAAGCTTGGGGTGCTCGACGAGCTCGTCGTCGTGGAAGAACCGCCCTTCGCGGTCGAGGCGGATCGTGCTCTCGCGCGACCGACCTTCCGGCGCAGGAAAACGGAAGAACTCTGGGTGCTCGCCGGGCTTCATGTCGAACGCGGGCCTCGCCCTCTACTAGAGCGCGAAGTCGCCGAGGATGCCCGCGAGATCATCGTCGACGAGCGCCTCACGCGAGAAGGGCGGCATGCTGCCGCCGCCGCGGAACGCGCCGGTGCGCGCCTTCGTGACGAAGACGAGGTGGAGCTGCGCTGGCGAGAGCTCAGCGTGCGATCGAACGACCTCGTCGGGCAGGGTCGAGATGAAGGCGGCGAGCCGTCCGCTCTGTCCACGGCGCGCGCGTTGGGGTCGGCCATCGTGGGACAGAGCTTCTTCATGGTCCGGTCCCTGACCCCACTCGACGTAGAGAAAGGTGTGCCCTTGGCGCACATCAAAAATGTGAGCGATGACGTGGCCGCGAAGCGGCTGCGTGGCTCGCCGCAGGCCCACCCCGACGAGCCTTGACCCCCAGGGGCCGGGGTCTATAAACCCTTCAAAATCATTTGAAAGTTCTTGGGAGAACGAAGCCATGGCGTACGACGGGCTACGAGCTTTCGCGGAGACGCTCGAGCGCGAGGGCGCTGCGGCGGGGACGACCGAGCTCGTGCGTGTTCGACGCGAGGTCGATCCAAATCTCGAGATCGCGGAGATCGCCGACCGCACGATGAAGGCCGGAGGGCCCGCCCTTCTCTTCGAGAACGTCAAAGGCTCTCGCTTCCCTCTGCTCATCAACGCGTACGGCTCGCGCCATCGGATGTCGCGCGCGCTCGGCGTCGCGGATCTCGAGGAGCATGCGCGCGCGATCGAGGAGCTGGTCCACAGGCGCGCACCGAAGAGCGCTCGCGAGCTCGCCGAGATGGCGGGCAAGCTCCCCGCGCTCGCCGCCGCCGTTCCGCGTCGAGTCACTACCGCCGCGTGCCAGGAGGTGGTGACGCTCGGTGAAGACGTCGATCTCATGACGCTGCCCGTCATGACGTGCTGGCCCGAGGACGGCGGCCCGCTCTTCACGCTGCCGAACGTCATCACCAAGGATCCCGACACCGGCGCGCGCAACATCGGCATGTACCGCATGCAGCGCATCGATCGCCGCACGACGGCGATGCACTGGCAGACACACGAGACCGGGGCGCGCCACTTCCGGCGCGCGAAGGAGCTCGGAAAGCGTCTCGAGGTCGCGGTCGCCTTCGGGGGCGATCCCGCGCTGACCTACGCCGCGACGGCCCCGCTTCCCGACGGCATCGACGCGTGGATGTTCGCCGGCTTTCTTCGTGGCAAGCCGGTGGAGCACGTTCGCTGCAAGACCGTCGACCTCGAGGTGCCCGCCGACGCGGACTTCGTGCTCGAGGGGTACGTCGATCCCAGCGAGGACCTCGTCGCGGAGGGACCGTTCGGCGATCACACGGGCTACTACACGCCCGTCGACGCGTTTCCGCGCTTCCACGTCACCGCCATCACGCATCGCAAGAACGCCGTCTATCCGGCGACGCTCGTGGGGCCTCCGCCGATGGAGGACGAGTGGCTCGGCAAGGCGACCGAGCGCCTGTTCCTGCCGCTGCTGCGCATGATGTTCCCCGAGCTGGTGGACATAAACCTGCCCGTCGAGGGCGCGTTCCATAACCTCGTGATCATCTC
>JAYTOQ010000552.1:0-18328 GCA_043747665.1 Polyangiaceae bacterium
CGGTGCCGGCTACAGCAGCTTTCGCGCGGGCAAGACCACGTTCGCAACCAGGACGCCGATGACCAGCGCGGCACCGACGAGCGCCATCGTGAAGGCTTCTTGCACGCCGGCCTCCGGCTTCTTCGCGAGGAGATCGCCAAGGCTCACGAAGCCGAAGCTACCCGGGACGAGCAGGATCATCCCCGGCAGCTGGAAGAGCTGCGCCGGTCGGTCCATGATCCGCGCGAGCGCATTCGCGAGCACGCACACCGCGAGCGACGAGCAGAACGCGGCCACGTGCGGCGCCTCGGGAATGTGGCGCATCGCGAGCGCCGTCACCGTGTAGCCCGTCGCGCCGGAGACGAGCGCCGTCCACATGTAGCGACGCGGCACCTGGAAGACGATGCCGAACGCGACCGACGAGACCAGGAGCGCGATCGCTTGATAGGGCAGACCGAGCCCTGGCCGCGCGACGTCAATCGGCGGCGGCGCTACGCCCGCCATCTTCTGGAACCCCGCCACGAGCGCCACGCCGAACAGGATGAGGAGCAGCGTCACCGCCGACTCCATGAGCCGCGCGCCGCCCGATACGAGGTTCTTCTGCGCTACCTCGGCGAGTCCGGTCGTGAACGTCATACCGGGAAAGAGCGAGATGGCACCGGCAAGCACGATGACCTCCGGCGCCGCCGTCGGCCAAATCCGCGTCGCCAGCCACGCGCACATCGCCGCGAACAGGCCGCCCATGAAATCGGAGAGCAGGCGCTGCTCGGGTCTCCGTCCGAGCGCGATGCGCGCCCCGCCCACTGCCGCGCCGACGATCGACGCGACCAGCACGTCGACGACGCTTCCCCGAAAGAACACCGCGGCTGCGCCGGACGCGACCGTCGTTGACGCCCAGACCATCGCCGGCGACCAGAGAGGCGGACGGTTGACGACCTCTCGGATGCGCGTGCGGGCTTGCTCGATGGTCGCCCTCCGATGCGCAACGTCGTTGAAGATGGCGTCGACCATGGTCAGTCGATCGAGGTCGACGCCCCAGTCCGACACCCGTGTCATCCGATGGACCTCGGGGACGGGGACGGGGCCTCGCTCCTTCGGCACCACGCGCAGGAAGAGTCCCGTCGGAAGCGCGAACGGCTCGGCGCGATAGCCCTCGGTCTCCGCCACCAGGCGGATCACGTCCTCGAGCCGGTAGCTCGGGCAGCCGTACGAGGCGAGCGTGGCGCCGATGTCGAGGAGGTAGTCGGCGAGCTCCTCACGCGACCGGTGACGAGCCGACGGCGTCGGCGTGAGCTCGCCCCGCTCGGTCATGCCGCGCGAAGCGCCTTCGGCACGAGCGGACGCGGCGGGCGCATCGCATCAGGCGCAACCATGCCGCGGAGCTTCTCGAAGATGAGGTCCTCGTGGTCCATCTCCATGCCGTGAAACTCGATGCCGAACGAGAGGCCGGTGTCCCCCGGGCGCCGGCCGTGCACGACGCGAGCGACGGTGGCGTGCGCATCGATCCAGCGATTGGAGCGCGGCGGACGGAAGGCGACGAGCAGCTCCTCGCCGGTGAGGACGCGGGTGCGCGCGCGCACGAGCATGCCCTTCGTCGAGAGATCGAGAGCGAGGTCCCCGACGAGCCGGAAGTCGTGCTCGCGAACGACCTGGCAGTCGAGGCGGACGAACCGACGGAACGCACGGCGAACGGGCTCGAGCTCGGGAGAATCGACGGACGACATGGACAGCCTCCTACCGTGCAAACCGTACGTAGGTAGATGTGCGCTGGTCAAAGAAACGCGCGCTTTTGCCTAGCCGCGCTGGACCATCTCGGCGATCGCGTTCCGGAGGGCGTCGATTCCGATCGGCTTCTCGAGGCGCGGATTGCTGACGCCTTCGAGGAAATCGCGCGCCCGCTGCGTAATGGCGCCCCCGGTGAGGAACACCACCCGTGCCGCGACGTCGGGCGCGACGCGCACCAGCTCGCGATGGAGATCCATGCCGCTCATCGCCGGCATCATCAGGTCGCAGAGGATGAGATCGAAGCGCTGGCCGGCCTCGACGCGCGCGAGCGCCTCCGTCGCGTTCGTGACGAGCTCGACGTCGTGCTCGGCGACGAGCACCCGCTTGATGGCCTGGCCGATCGCCGCCTCGTCGTCGACGCAGAGGATCCTCGCGCGCCGGAGGCTCTTCGGGCGTTGTGACAGGACCGCCGTCGAGGCGCGGCCGACGGACGCAGCGCTCGGCAGACGGACGGTGAAACGAGAGCCCTTCCCGAGCTCGCTGGTCACGCCAATGTCGCCGCCGAGCTCCATCACGATGCGCCGCGAGATGCTGAGCCCGAGACCCGTGCCCTGGCCGGTCGGCTTCGTCGTGAAGAACGGCTCGAAGATCCGCGGCAGCACGTCGGCCGGAATACCGGAGCCGGTGTCGGCGATCTCGACGCAGACGAACTGGCCTTCGCTCCTCGCAACGATCTCGATGCGGTTCTCGCCCGGCGTGCCCTCGGGCAGCGCCTGCGCGGCATTGACGACGAGGTTGAGAAACAGCTGGCCGATCCGTGAGTCGTTGGCGAGCACGCTCGGGAGGTCGTCCTCGTACTTCCGCTCCACCTCGCCACGCTGCCGGATCTGGACGGCCGCCATGCGCACCGAGGAGTCGAGGATTTGCCGTACGTCCACGAGTGACGCGACGGCGTCTTCGCCGCGCGCGAAGGTCCGGAGGTCCTGAACGATCGCGCGAACGCGATGTGCGCCGTGATTCGTGTCGGCGAGCGCCTGATTGAGATCGGCGATGCGCGCTTCGAGGCGCACCTTTGCTTCGTCGGGAAGCTCCGCGATGATCGCGTCAAGCTCGCTCGTCACGAACTCGAGGTTGGCGAGGACGTACGCGAGCGGATTGTTGATCTCGTGCCCCACACCGGCCGCGAGGATGCCGATGGCCGCCATGCGATCCATCTCGATCATCGCGGCGGCGATCTGGTTGCGCTCCGTGAGATCGCGCGCGATGACGACAGTGGCGAGCGTTCCCTCGAAGACCACGTCGTCGTGCACGACCTCGACGCTGATAGCGCTGCCGTCCTGACGCAGCCAGCGCTGCTCCACCGGCGCGGGACGCCCGCTCTCGGTCGTCGACACCGCGCGAGGGGTGCGTACGTTGTCTGCGCTGACGATCGTCGAGAGCGGCTCACCGACGATCGCCGCGACGACACCGACGCCCAGCCTTTCGACGGTCTTCGGGTTGGCGTAGACGATGCGGCCCTCGCGATGGACCACGATGAGGTCGGGCGACGACTCGATGATGAGACGGAAGCTCTCCTCTGCTTGCTGGCGAGCGCGGTCGGCGCGCCGTCGCTCCGCGCGCAGTCGACTGTCGCGGAGCTCGCGCGTGATGGCCGGAACGAGCCGCGTGAGGTGGTCCTTCAGCAGGTAGTCGTTCGCGCCCGAACGCATGACCTCGACGGCGGCGTCCTCGCCGACCGTGCCCGACACCACGATGAACGGCAGATCCGCCGAGTGGCGCCGCACGATCTCGAGCGCGGTCGGCGCGTCGAGATGAGGCATCGTGTAGTCGGAGAGGACGATGTCCCAGCTCCGCGCGAGCATGGCCTCGAGATCCGGTGCAGTCTGCACGCGTTCCCAGACGACGTCGAACTGCGAGCGCTTGACCTCGCGAAGCACGAGCGCAGCGTCGTCGTCCGAGTCCTCGATGAGGAGGAGCCGGAGTGGTTCCGCCTTCGTGCTCATCGCTCCGCGAGTACCATGGGGGTGTGAGAGTCTACGAAGTGGATGCCCTCGGCGCCCGCGTCGATTGGGTTACGATTTGGCTTTCGCCTCTTCCATACTCCCCAAGGAGTACGCCGCGCTCTTGTCGGTCGCGTGTTTGCGGTGCCGAGGTCAGCAACAGCGACTGTTTCGGGGGCAGCGCAAGCGCTGCGAAGCTCGATCGCTGGCTCGGAGTTATGGACAGAGCGACGCGCTCACGCGGATCACGGAGTGGCTCGTGAAACCGCCGCCCGTCGCCGCGGTGAAGCCCAAAAAGCCAGTGGTCGGGTTGCTCACGTTGCGCTGGATGGTGATACCGGTATCGAGCGAGGCCTTGATGGCGGCCGCGGTGATGTCGACGGTGACCTTCTTCGCCGTGAGCAGCGACGACACCGTCACGACGCCGGTCGTGTCGCAGTTCGACATCGGCGAGACCACCGCGAACTGATTGTCGCGCGTGTCGACCGCGACGGCCGAGCCCTGGAGCATCGCATTGCAGATGCCATAGCTCTGGCCCTGCGGTCCGAGCGTGTACGGCTTCGAGGTGGGGATCCACGCGACGGTGATTCCATCGCCTTGGGTGCTCCCGAGCGCGAAGGTGAAATCGAGCACCACGTGAAGGCGGCCGGTGAACGAGATCGGCGTCTTCCTCCCCATTCGTCGACGGTATCATGCGGCCGCGCGGCTGGTCGCCATGCACCCGGTGCGCTACGCCCTGAGGGGATGCAACGGAGCTCGTTCATCGGGCGCGAAAGGAGCGCGCTCGCCGCACATCGGGCGGCGCTGCGAGGCTCGGTCATCCCACCTCCGCACGACGCGCCGAAGGGCACGTTCATGCACGGGTTCTTCCTTCCGTTCTCGCTCATCGTCGCGACCATGCGGGACGCAGAGCTACGAGGTCCGTACCTGCGCGTCGCGCTGCTGCGCGGCCTCCTCGTGGTGCTCGCCGGCGTGATCGCGGTGGCGGGCGGCAACATTTCGGCCGACCGCAAGGAGTCCGCTTCGCCGAGCGGCGTCGTCGTCACTCACTCGAAGGACAAGTCGAAGCGGTCCGCGCCGCTCCACGTCAACATGCCGGGGCTTCACGTGGACATCGATCCCGACAAGGATCAGTCGAGCGTGTCGGTCCTCGGGCAGTCCGTGCCGGTGAAGGACGTCGACGACCCGGAATCAAAGGCGCCGCCGCCGCCGGAGCGAGCCACGGAGCCGCCCGCGCCGCCGCCGCAGGACGCGAAGCCGGCGGCGCCGACGTCGCTCGCACGTCGCGCGTGGACGCGTCTCGGGACGAGCTGGCGATGGTTGCTCGCGCTGTTCGCGTTCCTGTCTGCCGCGGAAGGCGTGGTTGTCTTCTTCTCCCGGCGCTGGGATGACTGGCTCTCATTTCATGCGTCACGCCTCGTCGCGATCGTCCCGGAGGACGCGATCCCGACGACGCCGAAGATCGCGATCGACCTGCGATGGCTGTACCGCAAGCTGAAGCGACGCTTCCGCGGCTACGTCGTCTTCGCGGCTGGACTCCCGGCGCTGCTCCCGCTGCGCCTGATACCGGAGGCGGGCCCTTATCTCTTCAGCATCGCCGCGACGCTCTGGGGTTGGTACTGGATCGGCGTCTTTTCCGCGGCGAAGAGCGCGCATGCGTGGGCCGACGAGGAGCGCGCGCTATCGCCGGCGCCGATCCGGACGCTCAACGAGCGAATGCCGCCTCACTTCGTGTTCGGCCCGCTGCGCTGGTACGGACGGACGTGGGCAAGGCTCACGCGCGGCGTGAATCCGGCTGCGACCACCTTCGAGCGGAGCCCGACGGCGTTCCTCGGGCTGGCGCTCGCGCGCGTCGTCCTGTCGCTGCCGGGCCTCTACCTGCTCGCGCGCCCGATCGTCCCGGTGGCCGCCGGTCGGCTCTGCGCGGAGGCCGATCCCGCGGAGCGATTCTCGCTGCCGCGTCTCCTCCCGCATCCCGTGACCGTGCCGCATCCCGTGACCGTGCGGGAAGCGCCGGGCGCGCGTTTCCCGACGTGAGTCGCGCGGCGACGCTTGACACGTCGCCGCGCTGCATGATGGTTGGCCGCATGTCCGAAACCGAAAAGCGGTTCGCCGCCCGCCTCGAGAAGATGAACCAGAGCTGGCGTGGCGCCGAGCACACGTCCGACGCCGCGGCGTACGTCCACGACACCCTCGAGCTCGCGTGGCTCGCCGCGAGCGATCTCTTCGGCGAGAAGGTCACGCCCGAGATCGCCGTCGCCATCTACGACCGCATCGACGAGGAGCGCCTCCGTCGGTCGGAAGAGGACGCGAAGCACCGCGCCGAGATCGTCGACAGCACGGCACATCGCTGAGCGGCGATTCATCGCGTCATCGACCAGAGAACCGCGAACCACCATGCCGCCGCCGCGGCGAGCACCATCGAGAGGAACACGAGGAACGCCGCGAGCGCACGCAGGCCGGCGTTCTCGCGTTCGAGGTTCGTCACCCGCTCGCCGAGCATGTCACGAGCGTCGCGGTAGGGATTCGGCGTACAGAGAGCCGTGGTCGGGCGACCGTGGGCCGGGAAAAATTCCATCGCATGACCTCGCTGTGTACGCAACGTCGAGCTCACGGTGCAGGACGACGGCTCGACCCTCGTCGGGCACCGCGACGATCTGGAGCGGATGCTGCGCAATCTCGTCGAGAACGCCGTCCGATATTCGCCCGTCGGCGGACACGTGAGCGTTCACGTCACGAGCACCGACGGCTCCGTACGCATCTCCGTCGAAGACGACGGGCCGGGCGTCTCGGATGAAGAGCAGGCGCGCCTGGGCCTGGCCATCGCGCGGGAGATCGCCAGCGCGCATAGGGGCGACGTCCATCGCAGCACGAAGCCGCGCGAGCGAGGAGCGGAGTTCGTGGTGCTACTCCCGCTACCGCAAGTCGACGGGGATGAGCGCGACGGCGCAGTTGTTCACGGCCACTGACGCCGGAGGAGCCGCGCGTCCTCGTTCACGACGTCGTCGTCGATGTCCTCGGCATCGCCGGCGAGGAGCTCGTGCATCCGGAGGCGAACGGAGGGCTCCGCGCACTGCTCTGCGGCAACGCGAAGACGTGCGCGCTCGGCCGGCTCACGTGATCGCGAGAGGGCCTCGGCGGCCGCGCGCCGCGACGCGGTATCGATGGCGGGGCCTTCGAGGACGGCCCATAGCTGCTCGCGCGAGACGGCCTGCTTGCGGTAGTCGGCGCCGCCCTCGGCGGCGCGCGTGATGTCGGCGGTCGATGCGCCGCTCACGAAGCTCGTCGCGGGATCGTCGCGCTCGGCGAGAGCGCGCGAGATGGCGGCGCGAAGGCGGACGAGGAGCGCGTCGCGCCGCGAGGCGTCCTTGCCGTGGAGCTGGAGGCGAAGCGCGACGTGCTGGCCTCGCAGGAGCACGAGGTCGCCGCCACGCACCTCCGCGCCGTCGACGTCGCGAAACCCGAAGAAGCGGGCGCGGGACGAGCCGCGCACGAAGATGCCGTCGAGCCCGATCGAGATGCGCGATGCGCGGCGGAAAAAGAACGCGGCGCTCGCGGCCAAGGCGACGTAGGCGGTGAGCGCTCCGACGAACGCGGGATCGCGCATCCGCGAGACGGGAAGCGCGAACATCGCAGCCGTCATCATTGCCGAGATCGCGGCGAGACCGCCGACCGCGGCGCGCGTCTCGCGTGTCACCGCCACCGCATCGAACGTGAAGCCGTCGGCCTGTGCTTGCTCGGCGCTCGCCTCCGACTCGTCGAGCGTGGGCGCGAGGAGCGCGCGTAGCCCGCGCCGGCCCAGCGCGACATGAGCGAGGAGCGCGACGATCGCCGGGAGGATCAGCCCCACCAGCGGCGAGAACGAGCGGTGGTAATCGAATTGCGCGAGGTTGCGACCGACGACCAGCGCCATCCACGCCGCCGCAGGTGCCGCGAGCAGCGCGTGAGCTCGAAGCGGGTGCGCCGCTGCGAGCGCGCGGAGCTGCTCGAGCGGGTCGGCCTGGCCAGCGCGCAGGCGCGCTCGCGCGACGGTTCGCACCAGGAATCCGACAGCCATCGCGATGGTCGCGGCGACCAATCCCATGACGTACGACGGGCCGATGATACCGGCGACCATCTGCAGGAGCTCATCGAGCCCTTCGTCCATCCTCCACAGCGCCATGTCGACGAGCTGGAACGCGTGCGTCCGGGCGACGATCACGGGCAGCGCATACGCGACTACGAACGAGGCTACCGTTCGCGCCGAGCGCCAGTCGCGCTTTGTCGAGGTCGGGTCCGGCGCGCGAGAGTCGGCCACGCGACGAGCGTAGCGCTACCGGCGCGCCGCCGCTGCTCAGCCGCCGCTCAGCCGCCGAGGTGGCTCTTCACGTAGCTCATCGCGTACGGCGTCGCGACCGCGGCTACCATCTCCGCCGTTCCGGTGTCGACGCCGGCTTTCTCGCAGAGCGCCTCGACGACGCGGGCCGTGACCACGCCAGCGGCGCCGTCCTCGAGGGAGCCGACGACGCCGTCGCCCTTGAGGAGCCCCGACGCGAACGCCGCGAAGAAGCTTCGACCCGGGTGGTCGCCGAGGATCCCGTGCGACTGCGCATGGTCCTCCGCGTGCGCGGCGACCGCCGTGGCGGCGTGAGTCAGGTAGCCCTGCGCGTCCGCGGGGTTGATGCCCTTCTCCTGGAGAGCGGCCATCGCCTGCTGGCCATCTGCGGAGGAAAGGAAGTTACCGACGAGTTCTTCGACGCTCATGAGGGTCCTCGCTTGATCAGGTGCCGCAAGCCGTGCGGTCCATGACGATACCGGCTCAGCCCGTTCTTGTCTCGACCCGAGCGACGCGCTTCCCCATCCGACCTCATGACGTCGCGTACCGCGAAGCTCACGCTGTTCGCGGATGCGGTTTGCTCACGCGTCGTGCTCGGGGAGCGCGTTCTCGGGCGCGTGGCGCGTGAAGAACAGGACGGATCCCGCAGAGAGGAGCGAAAAGGCGGTGCCGAGCAGGACGGGGAGCGAGAACATGATCACCTCGCGAGGTGGTCCTGCAACTGCGGTGCCTCGCGGCGAAGGCCGCATGCGCCGGCGTCGCAACGAACGACCGCAGCTCAGGGGCGCGCGCCGCCCACGCCGTCGCACGCGCGCGCGAGACCCGGATATCGCGCGCTGAGGTCGTCCCATCGCGAGCGCCCGACGCCGGCGGTCTCGTCGAATGCCGGCGTGCCTCCCGCGTACGCGCTCCCGAGCGGAGCGCCGAACGGGTCGAGCTTCTGCTCGGCAAGCCATCGGTCCACGCATTCGTCCACGCTCGGAGTCGGTTGGTTGCCGGTCTTCACCGGCAAGCCCTCCACCTGGACGGGGATCCGCGCGACGAGGTGGCTCTCCTCCTTGGGATACGACCCGTGAAGCCGCACCTCGAAGTCGCCGCGTGCGACGGCGCGCAGCCGCACGGCACGATCGCCGTGCGCGAGGAGCACCCGTCCGCTCGTGTCGTTCGCTGGCGCATCCGCGGGCTGCAGCGCGATCCAATATTGATTCGTCGCGCGCCCCGCGAGCGCGTCGTCGAAGGTGACCATCACGTCATTACCGGTGGCGACCTTGCTCGCGGCGACGTGCATGCGCGGCGTTGTCTCGCACGCGAGCAGCATGAGCGCCGTCGCGATGCTCCATGCGCCGCTCGAAAGAGGATGCATGACGGACCTACGCGTACGCGCGCGGGTCCTCGATGAGCCGGAACTCGAACGGCATGGGGTCCGGCTCCTCGTGACCGCCGCGCTCGAGGAGGAGCTCGAGCAGATCGGTCGTCGTGACGAGCCCCACGAGGCGTAGCCCGCGGACCACCGGAATCGCATCGATCTTCTTCGCGTTCATCCGCCGAACGAGATCGCGGACGTCGTCGGTCGCCTCGCAGGTCTCGAGGGGAAGCGGCGTCATCGCAGCTCCGACGAGGATGTCCGAAGGCACGTGGAGCGTGCCATCAGCGTGCAGCTTCCCACGGGAGAGGACGTCTCGGTCGGACAGCATGCCGATGAGCCCGTGAGCCCGCACGACCGGCAAGTGGCGTATGCCCTCGACCGTCATGAGGTGCCACGCGGTCACCAGAGCAAGCTCGGGAGGAACGACGATCACGTTGCGAGTCATGGTGCGAGAGGCGCGCATGCTGCGGAGCAGAGCAATGCCCGTGCCGTCGCTCGGGGTCGCGCGGCGGCCGCAAAACCTCGGCACGGCGCGCATATCTTGCACGCTCGCGAGCGGCGTGCGCTCGCAAAATGCACGCGGCACGCACCTCGCATCACGGCACGGACATGAGCTCGCATCTGTCGGTGGATACAATCCTCGATCGCCTCGCGGAGCGCGGGCTTACCGATGACGTCAAGGCACGCACCGTGCTGCACGCGACCCTTGCCGTGCTCGGTGAACGCCTCGTTCAGGATGAAGCCCAAGCACTCGCCGACGTGCTGCCGCGCGAGCTCGCGACGCTCGTGACCACGAGCGACTACGACAGTGACTTCACCGCCGAAGAGCTCTTCGACCGCGTTCGCCGACGCGCGCACGAGAACGGCGGCCGCGCCCGCGAAGAGGCCGAGATCGTCCTCGCCGTCCTCGGGGAGTGCCTCGGCACGGACGACCGGCGCCATCGCATCTCGCGCGGCCTGCCGGGCATCGCCGCGCAGCTACTCGAGGGAGACGGTGAGCTCGGCGCGCGGAGGTAGCGAGAGCGACGCGCGAGCGGAGCAGCGCGAGCGACCCACACCGTGCGCTATTACAGGATGCCTATTCGGCATTCTGCGACGACGTATTCTCTTCGGCTCGGCGCACTGGCGCCGTTCCACGCTTGCGATGCTGCTCGGGGGGCTGGTTGCTGCGGCGATCGCCGCAGCGTGCGGCAGCGGCATCAGCGAGCGCCTCTCCTCCGGCGGCCTGCCGGAAATGGGTGGGGGCATGGCGACCGACGATGCAGCCGCCGCCGCGGTCGCCGCCGCCGTCTACGGCGACGGGATCAACGGTGACCGTCGTGGTCACCGACGCGAATGGCGTGGTCACAAACGTCACGACGAACGGCGTGGGCAACTTCTTCTCGCGCGCGAACATCGCCGCGCCGTTCCACGTCAAGCTGGTCAACGGAGCGAAGGTTCGCGCCATGGCCGGCGCGCTCACGGCCGGCGACTGCAACAGCTGTCATACGCTCGCCGGCGTCAACGGTGCTCCGGGACGCGTCATGGCTCCGTGAAGCGCACGCGTCGCGCGGACGCGCAGAATGTTCGCCCGGTCAGGCGGCCATGCGGACCGGCGCAGGCGTCGCGACCTCGGAGCGCCTGGCGCGCTCGCGGTCGACCTCGGCGATTCGGTCCTCGGGTGCAGGGACGTCGCGCGTCATCCAAAGGAGGAAGAGAGCGACCGGCGTCGCGCCCAGGAACAACCCGAGCATGGACAGTGAGTAGAAGCCGCTGACTGCTGCGCCCATTGCGATGAGGGCGATAGTCAGGATGAACGGCAGGACCTTGAGCTCGGACCGAATGGTCGGCGTGGTGTTCATTCCGTGACTGAGTGCAGGGAACGGACCACCCTCGTGCTCATGCGCCGGTTGCTCGCGCGTACCGTGAATCGTGTCGCCATCGGGACGCGACGCAAACGCTGCGCCGGTGCGAAGCAGGTGCGCTCAGGACCGCCGACGGGGCGTCTCGCCACGCTGCAGGCAGGATCAACGAAGCGGCACGGCCCTCGCTTGTGGCCGGTATGGCAAGGCTCTGCGCGGCGGCGTCGTGACGACATGAAAGAAGCATCGCGAGGGTCCGCGGTCACTGCGGATGAGGTGGTCTCGAAGATCAAGAGCGGCGACCGCGTCTTCGTTCATGGTGCAGCGGCCACGCCGACCGCGCTGCTCGATGCGATGTGCGCACGGACGGATCTCGAGCGCGTCACGCTCTACCACCTGCATACCGAGGGCCGCTCCGCCTTTGCCGATCCCGTGCACCGCGGCCGCTTTCGATCGGTCTCGCTGTTCGTCGGCCCCGCGCTGCGAGTGCCGATCGCCGAAGGGCGGGCAGACTTCATCCCCGTCTTCCTCTCGGAGATCCCGGCTCTCTTCCTGTCGCGAGAGATCCCGCTCGACGTCGCGCTCGTCCAGCTCTCGCCCCCGAACCGTCACGGGCACTGCACGCTGGGAACGTCGGTCGACGCCGCCATGGCCGCGATCTGCTCGGCGCGCACCGTCCTTGCCGAGATCAACGACCAGATGCCCCGCACCCTTGGGCACTCCGTCGTTCCGCTGTCGCAGCTCGCGGCCTTCACGCGCACCGATCGTCCGCTCGTCGAGCACGTGCCTTCGGTTCCGACCGCGGTCGAGGCGCGGATCGGAGAGCTCGTCGCAGGTCTCATCGAGGACGGATCGTGCCTTCAGGTGGGTATCGGAGCGATCCCGGACGCGGTGCTCGCGCGTCTCGGTGACAAGCACGATCTCGGCGTGCACACCGAGATGTTCTCCGACGGCCTCATTCCGCTCGTGGAGAGCGGCGTCGTCACCAATACGAAGAAGAAGATCCACGCTGGGCGTACCGTCGCGAGCTTCGTGACCGGCACCCGCAAGGTGTTCGACTTCGTCGACGACAACCAGCTCGTCGAGATGCACCCCTGCGATCGCACCAACGACACCGCTCTCATCGCCAAGAACGATCGCGTGGTCGCCGTCAACTCGGCGATCGAGATCGATCTCACGGGTCAGGTCTGCGCCGATTCGATCGGGCACCGCATCTACTCGGGCATCGGCGGCCAGATGGATTTCATGCGTGCCGCGGCCCGCTCCGCCGGGGGCAAGCCGATCATCGCCATGCCCTCCACCGCATCGAACGGGAAGCTCTCGCGCATCGCTTCGGCGCTGAAAGAGGGCGCCGGCGTCGTCACCACGCGCGGCCACGTGCGCTGGGTGGTGACGGAGTACGGCGCCGTCGACCTCCATGGCAAGACGCTCCGCGAGCGCGGCGAGGCGCTCGTCTCCATCGCGCATCCCGACTTCCGCGCGTCGCTCCGCAACGAGCTCGAAGGGCTCCGTCACTTCGACTTCGGCGCACGCGTCACCTGACGCGGTCGCCGCGCAGCTCATGCGCCGCGCCTCGAGTGAGGACGAGGTCAGCGCACCGCCACGCTCGCGGCTCCGTGCAGATCGTTCGCCGATTCGCAGAACGCGCGTACGCACGTACCGCCATTCGCATCGCAAATGCCGGCGGCGCGAGCGGCACACCCGATGCACGCGGGCAGGCATGACGACCAAGACTGCACGCATCAAGCATCTCGAGGAAGCGAGCGGAGCCGCGGGCGGCGCGGTCGCGGGCGCCGTGGTCGGCTCGATAGCGGGACCGGTGGGCGCCGCTGCGGGAGCGGTCATCGGCGGCGCTGTCGGCGCGCTGGTCACGAAGGTCGCAAGCGAGGACGCGGAGCGCTCCTCGTTCCACGACGGCGAGCTCGATACCGCCATCGGGGTGAACGGCGGCGATCTCGGCGCTGCTTGCTTGAAGCACCCGCCCGCGGTCCGCGGCACGTACTCCGCGGCATCGTCCGGCGGCGACTCCGGCGGCGGCGACTCGTCTGCCGAGGGGCCGATGCAGGCGCCGGGCGACTGAAGGAACCGCGCCCGACCGCCATTGCGTTCGCGATCGGTGGAAAAGGTGGCACGCCCGAGAGGATTCGAACCTCTGACCTACGGCTCCGGAGGCCGTCGCTCTATCCAGCTGAGCTACGGGCGCAAATTCACGAGGTGGGTTCATACCGAAGGTACTCGCGGCATACAAGGCATGTGGATTTCGCCCTCGTTTTCCGGGTTGCTGCGGGCTGCCCGCGATTCGCGGCCCAGTGCCGCGCGTCCCTCCGGCGCAAGCCGTTTCGGATGTTCCGATGATGCCGCCCTACTTCGGCAGGAGCCCATTTGGCCCACGCTGGGCCAATTGAGCCGCTCCAGGGAGCACGGGCACGACCGACGCGGGCACCTCCCGCATGGCTCCGGTCTGCATGACGTAGAGGGCGTGCACACGCGGGTCCGAGTGAGCAGCCAAGTGCATGGCGGTCTGGACGTTCACGCCCGCTTCAGCCAACGCCGTGGAGAACGCACGACGGAACGAGTGGAAGTCAGCACGACGGGTCAGCTCGGTGTCCTGGTGGATCTCAGGGCGCGTGATCCCCATCCTGCGCAGCGCCTTGCGGAGCCTTCCGGCGTAGCCAACACGGGGCCGTTTGAAGCCACCTTTGTTCGGGCCACGTCGCGAGGGAAACACCGGCCCGCTTTCCGGCGTGCCTTGGGTCTCCCACCAGACCCGGAGGATCGGCCGCATCGGTTCGGGCACGGTGAGCCGCTGCACCCTGCCGGCAATGCCGCGCTTGGCCTTGGCGCGCCGGATCGTCACCTCGGAGAAGTGCTCACGCTCCAGCATCGTCCACGCCCAACGATTCAGCTCTGACGTCCGCATGCCTCCGAGCACGCGAGCGCAAACGGACAGCACCTTCAGCTCCAGGTCCACAAGTGGTGATGCCAGGAACAGGCGGATCTCATCGTCGGTGAGGATCGTTCGCTCTCTGACATCGGCACGGGTGTCTGTCGGGACCTCCACGCGGGCAACCGGGTTCTCCACGATCAACTCTTCGCGGAAGGCTGCACCGAGGATCCGGCTCACCACGCCGCGGATCTTCCGGACCGTCTCCCGAGAGAGCGTCTCCGCTGCCTTGGAGAGAACGGCGCGCACGTGGACCGGCCTGACGACGGTGAGAGGGAGCGGCCCAAGGTGCGGGAACACGTGGCGCTCCAGGTTGTTTCTCTCATCCTTGGCCATCACCACGCCGGCCGTGAAGCGCCTCGCAAGCCACGCCTTCGCATACTCCGCGAACGTCTCCGCCCTGAGAGCCTTGCCGCGTGCCCCATGCAACCCGGTGCCGTGCTCGGCTTCCTGGAGAAGGGTTCCGAGCATCCGTTCCGCGCGGCTCCGATCGTACGTGCCAAGATCCACGCGGACACGATCACCCGCGCTACCGTCGTCGGTGGGAAGGGTGACGCGAGCACACCACCCGGCGCGCCGTAGCTCCAGGCTGCCCGTTCGCTGCCGACTCATGAGCCCCCCAAAGCGGGTGGCGAAAAGCGCTCCGGAGGACCCACGTGGGCCCGAGAAACGCCGGAACGAATCGGAGAGCTGGAAAGGGAACGATGCCCCTCATCGGAGATCGCAACTTCGGCGTGGAGATCCTGAAAGATCGCACCACCTGCCCAGATTCCCCGGCCCTCGGTGGCGGGAACGTGGGGAGCACGGGAACGATGCACGGGTGGTCTCTCTCTGCGGGTGGATCGCGGACGCGGACGTGAACGGGCTACGGGAATCCTTCCCTCCAAGCCCTCTCTCTCGCGCTCTGTCAGGCAACCATTCGCGCGACTTGCATCGGTGCGAAGGGACGGCCCGCACGGCTGCGGAAACCACGGCAATCAAGCTCACGGCAGACAGCACGAAGGGAGAGCCCCTGTTCACGAAAGCGCTTGGCCTCGGTGATCGCCTGTTGCTCGGTCTGCACCGGGATCAGCTTGCCGTCCTCGGACGTGAACCCGAACCGCGGCTCTCCACCAGTGAACTCTCCGACAGAGGCCTTGTGCTGAAGTGCAGCGGAGGTCCGCTCTCCGATTGCCTCGCGTTCCCATTGGCTCACGCTCGCCAGCACGTTCAGCACCAGACGGCCGCCAGCACTCCGCGTGTCTATCTGTTCTCCGACAGAGAGAAGGGCAGCACGTCCGGAAGCGAAGTAGTCGGTGACCAGGTCCCCAAGGTCCCGCACGGACCGCGTCAGGCGATCAAGCTTCACGACGAGCAATGCATCGGCCTTGCCCGAACGGATCATGCCCAACGCCTTCGCGAGACCGGGCCTATCCAGCGTCTTGGCGCTCACGCCGGCATCCACGATGACCTCCACCAAGGTGACGTCGTAGAGAGCGGCGTACGCGATCACCTTCGCCCGCTGTGCCTCCAAGCTCACGCCTTCGTCTGCCTGCTTCGTCGTGGAAACCCGAATGTACGCAACGGCTCGGGTGCTCGGCATGAGTGCAAGCTAGGATCCGCGCGATCACGCGCAAGCAAAGCGCCGAAGATAGATCGGAGAAGATCGGTGTTGATCGCACGGTGTGCGACACGGGTCGTAACCGAGGGCCCCACCTCCCTTCGCCCCGTCTTGCTTCTAGGTGGAAACCCTTGGTGGGCAGTCCGCTCCGTAGTCGGCATTGTGCATGCGACACGGTTCGTCGCTCTGTAACGGCGCGTCCCCGCTGTTACAGTTGTGGACGTTGCACTCAGCCGCGTAGCTTGTGCACCATGAAGAATTCTCTCGTCTACGTTCTCGGGGTGGGCACGATGACGCTCGCGATGGGGGCGTGCTCCGGTGAGGCGGGGCCCGCAGGGCCGACGGGAGCCGCCGGTAGCCAAGGAGAGCCCGGTACCGCCGGTGCCGCTGGTACTGCGGGCGTCGCTGGTACTGCGGGTGTCGCTGGTGCCGCTGGTGCGAAGGGAGCCCCCGGGAGCGCGGCAAACGATTCCGCGAAGATTACGCAGAGCATCTTCTGTAGTGGTGGTCTGCAGAACACGACGCTCTTCTTCAAGTACCAAGCCGTCCTATTTGCCAATGGGAACGTCTTTGCTTCCGCCAGCATCAGGGACGGCGCGATTGAGGCGTCGTCTACAACCCAGTATGCGCCCACTCAGAACGGGGCAACAACGGCCGGGGTTACCGTCCTGTTTGACCAGGCACCGCCTGCCAATGCCGGCTGGTGGTCCGTCTCTCTGAACAGAACTTCGTTGGTCACAACCATTGTCTACAACGATGCAGACGTCCCGGGCGGCACCTCGTCGTGGACGATGCTCCCGGCGAACTGCATCGCGAATAGCTATTGAGCATGCGAACGACGGCCAATCGCCGCGTTCTGGCGGTCGGCACGATGGCGATGGCCATGGGGCTTCAGCCCTTGGTACTCCGATTCCTCGTGCTCGGAGTGGCCGGATTGATTGCAGGGATGCTCCTGGTCGCGTGCGACCCGTCCGTGAGCCCGCCGCATGCCGTGGTCAGGGGTGACGGGACGCCTTTACTCGGTGGAGTGCAGACCGATGACCCAACCTGAGTGTCGCCTCTTACGGCACGAAGCGGCGCGAAGCCTCGGACCGTTCGGGGAGATGACGACGCGGGAGGACCCCCGTACGCTGCGAACGATGACCAAGATTCTCGTCGGTGTCCTCGGGGCAGGTGCTGGCGTGTTGCTGCTGACCATGGGGGGCTGCACGACCACGGTGAACCAGACTGGCACCGGACCGGCTCCGACAGGGTGTGCGGTTCGCGCTGGAAACTACGTTGTCGTCTCTGTTGAAAAATCGGGCGGCACATGCGGCGCGCTAGACGACCGGACGTTCGTGGCTGACGACTGCCACCAGCTGTTCTGTTTCGGCTACGACAGCCAAACACTGCCGGGGCGACCACCGCTCTGGAAGACCGCAGACCACCGTGCAGCGGCACAATCACTGTGTCAGCGGACAACTGCACTGCCGAGTATTCATACGAGTGCCCGGGCAAGAGTGGAAAAGGTCCCAGCCGAGTAATTGGCAAAGCGACGTGGACGGCCAACGGCCTCGCCGCCACCGGACCGACCGCGTACACGCTTTTCAATGCCGACAACTCCGCGCTTTGCAGCAGCAACTACACGGTCACGGTTACCAAACAGTGACTCGCAAGCAGAAACGGGAGCCGTGCCCTCTGACGTCGGGACTGTGGTCACGTGGTCTGGTTGGTAGGGCATCAACGTTGAGGCAAGTCCTCCGCACCGGGGCGGAGCCCGAAGGCGCCATCGTTCACGCGGTCACCCGAGGCTCCGGCGGATGCTCTTGGTTCACGCGGTATGGGGAGCGCCCATAGAGCTGTCACCAAAAGCTACCTGCCGCTCTCGCGGGCCCTAGTGCCTTCGGCGGGCCCTGATGACCGCCGGACACTCTTCCCCCACCATCGTAGGGGCATGTAGGGGCAACGGCGTAATGCGCTGGGAGGCGGCAGTTCGTGAGGTGTCACATCGTCATTCGGAGGGGCCTGTCCCCCCGACGAATGAGCCTCTTTGAGTAGTAGTTACGGGCCCTTTTGCTTCGCACGGGCCCTACTGTGGAACAGGGGCCCCTGCCGCTGCGCAACATTGTCTTCCTGTGCCTTTACGTAGGCGGACACCGTGGAAGGGGTGAAAGTTCCCGACTTGTCAGAGAAATCGGCCAACGGAACGCATCCCATTGCCGAGAGTCGTAACGGGGTCAGTGCCTTGGCGGCCTCAGTCCCCTTCCAAGCCCGTTTCTGGCTGCGGAAGCCCCACGGGTTCAGTTCCGTGTCCCAACGCTGCGGCTCGTATTCCAGGATGCCCAACACCGACCCTCCACGCCTTCGGAGCGTCTGTTGAAGGGCTGATCGGCCCACGGGTCGCGGATTGCCAGAGCCACTAACGCAGCGAATTAGAGCGCTCTAGAGCAAGGGGGGCCCAATCCACAGTCCCCTTGCGGCGTGACCCATCAGCGACGCCGGGATGATTCCCGCGGCTGCGCCGTGCAGGCTCAGGCGCGACGCGGAGGTTGCCAGTGGCGAGCGCACGGAAGATCGAG
>JAYTOQ010000553.1:0-22365 GCA_043747665.1 Polyangiaceae bacterium
GAGGACGATCCGAAGTACAAGGAGGTCCGCGTGGGTCCATACGCCGCGAACCCTGTGCTCGGCATCAAGCCGCCGGTGTCTTCGGACGACATCGCCGAGGACGAGAAGGAACGCCAAGCGCTCGATCCCGCGCAGGCGCTCGCGCTGCTGTCGTGCGAGGCCGTGGCGCTCGCCCACCGACGTTTTTACGCCGCTGCGATGATGACCGGCCTACGCCCCGCGGAACTCTACGGCATCGTCTGGCGCGACGTCCGGCTCGATGCGCAGCGCCCCGTGATCAAGGTGCAGCGCTCGCGCGACGGGAAGACGCTCGAAGAGAAGGCGACCAAGACCCGGCAATCGGTGCGCGACGTGCCGATCCATCCGCACCTCCGCCCGCTGCTGACCGTGATGCGTGACGAGGCCGACGACGAGACCGCCAACGTGTTTCCGATTGCGCGGGCGTACGAGATCGAGCGCTCGGTGGACGACCTACGGAAGCACCTGCTCATCGCCGGCATCAAGGAGACCGAGCTGCAGGAGGGCACCGATCAGCGCCTGCGGTTCGACGTGCGTTCGTTCCGTACGACGTTCGCGACGTGGTGCTCGATGGCCGGCTACGACTCGGCCTGGATCTCGATCTGGCTCGGTCACAAGCCGAAGGGCACGGCGGCAAAGCACTACGTCAAAAACGTCCCGCACTTCGAGGACGCGGTCCTCAAGCCGACGCCTCCGGGGATGGTCGCGCCGTTCCCGCCGCTGCCGGAAAGCCTTCTGGGTTCTGGTTTGGTTTCGGTTGCGATCGCCACGAAATACCCCAAAAACAGCGTTAATCGGTGGCCCCTCCGGGGGTCGAACCCGGACGCTGTTCCCAGCCAGAGATTTTAAATCTCCTGCGTATGCCATTCCGCCAAGGGGCCGCCGGGCAATGATGGGGCATTCCAACGCGGAGCGGTAGGTCCGCGTTTCACGCGTCACGTCAGGTCGCGCTGCGCTCACTCGAAAAAGTCTCTCGATCCCACGACTCGCGCGACTAGCGTGTGCCGCGTTGCTCACCGTCGGACAGACCTTCGCCCGTTACGTCATCGAGGCCGCCATCGGCGAGGGCGGCATGGGCGAGGTGTATCGCGCCTTCGACGACAAGCTCCGTCGCAAGGTCGCGCTCAAGGTCCTCCACCCCGACCTCGCGGTGCCCGACGCCGCTGCGCGCCTGGTCCGCGAAGCACGCGCGGCGGCGGCGTTCGCGCACGCCAACACCATCTCCATCTACGACCTCGGCGAGATCGACGGCACGGTCTTCCTCGTCATGGAGCTCATCTCGGGCGCGCCGCTCCGCGCGTACATCGGAGAAGCATCGGTGCCCGTGACGACGAAGCTACGCTGGCTCGTCGACATCGCGCGCGGCCTCGGCGCCGCGCACAAGGCCGGCCTCGTGCATCGTGACGTCAAGCCCGCCAACGTCATGGTCTCCGACGACGGCATCGTGAAGGTCCTCGATTTCGGGCTCGCCAAGCCCGTCGAGGCAGCGAGCTTGAACACCGACGTCGGCCTCGTGGTCGGCACGCCGCGCTACATGGCACCCGAGCTCTTCACGGGGATACGCGCCGACGCGCGCAGCGATCAGTTTGCCTTCGGCGTGACCGCCTACGAGCTGCTTGCCGGCGTTCATCCAGGATCACCGATGGGCGCGGTGCCGGCTGCGCTCGATACGATCGTGCCCGAGCTCGGTCCCGTCGTCGCTCGCATCATCGCCCGCACGCTCTCGCGCGATGCCGCCGATCGCTTCGCCAGTATGAACGAGGTCGCGACCGCGCTCGACGAGCAGATCGCCGGGACGCGCGCGAGCGCCGTGCGCGAGGCGTCTCCCTCCACGCGCCGTGAAGGCGGCGCGACGGCCGCGGCCCTCGAGCACGCCCCGACCGAGCTCCCTTCGTCGCGCGCGGCATCGCCGTCGCGAGCACCAGCTGCGGCAGCACCGCCGGCGGCCCTTGCTGCGCTCGCTGCGCCCGCCGCACGACGAGGCGGCGTCGGCCCGCTCCTCCTGCTCGCAGTTCTCGTCGCAGGCGTCGGCGCTTACGGCGCATGGCGCCTCCTCCCCACTGCGCCTGCCTCACGCGCGGAGGGGGCGGCATCTCTCGTCGACGCGGCCTTCGAGGGCGGCGCGACCTCGCTGACCGATGGGCTCGACGGCGCAGCGAGCACCGCCGCTCCGCTGCCGCTCACCGGTGCGACGGACGCGAGCGACGCCATGACCGCCGGCGATCCCGACGCTTCCGACGCAGGAGCGGACGCCGATGCGACGACGAATCGCACACCGGCCGTCCCGCTCGATGAGTTCGCCGATCCGTGGGCGAGACCGGCACCCACGTCATCGGGACGCTGAACGATCGTCCACGAAAAGCCCGGCGCGTCCCGCCATCGAGGCGAAGGGCCTGCGTCTCAGCGTGGTGCTCGACACCGAGGGCCGTCGACGACCAGACAGCACGGCGGCCTCGGCCTCGGTCTTTCCATCGCCAAGAACCTCGTGGAGATGCATGGCGGCACCATCGAGGCGCGTAGCGGCGGCCTCGGCAAAGGCGCGACGTTCGTCGTTCGCGTGCCCGTCGCTGCCATGCGTCGCTCGCCGGTGCCGCAGCAGCCGGTGCACGCAGCGGACGTTCCTGTCGTCTTCGCTCCGCCGCCGGAGCTCCGGGATCTGCGCGTCCTCGTCGTCGACGACGAGCCCGACGCGCGCGACCTCGTAACCGCGGTGCTGGCGCAATGCGGGGTCGTGGTGACCAGCGCATCGTCTGCCGCCGACGCGTTCGCGGCCGTCGAGAAGGCGGCGCCCGACGTCTTCCTCTCCGACATCGGCATGCCCGAGGAGGACGGCTACACGCTGATCACACGCATCCGCGGCATGGCACGCGAGCGTGGCGGCGCGACGCCCGCAGCGTGCCTGACCGGCTACACGACCGCGAGCGATCGCAGGCGCGCGCTCGAGGCCGGCTTCAACATGCACCTCGCGAAGCCGATCGAACCGAGCGAGCTCATCGCGGTCGTCGCCAACCTCGGTCGGATGGCGAAGGCGTTGCGAGGCGGCTGAGCGCCCGAGCGGCCAAGCGCCCGAGCGGCCAAGCGCGGAGCCCGTCGTCCGTCCCGTCATCCAAACGGGTTAATCGCGCGCGCGGGCGTGCGCGCGTCCGTCCCGTGGCTATCCTGAGACCGTTGGATTCTCACGTCCGTCCGCCGATCCCACGCCACAACAGCGCGACCCAACGATTGCCCGGGCTCGGCGAGGATGAGCGCCGGCACACCTCGCCGGCCGTCGATCTTCGCCAGGCGTACGGATTCGCGCGCGCCATCGCGCGGATCCAGCCCCGAAATGCCCAGGTCGGACCGGGTCATCGGCTCGTCTGGGTGCGCCGAGCGTCGTTTGCCTGCGCCACGCTCGTCGCCGCCGACGACGCGTTCGCGGTGGTCGGGCGGCACACGCAGTGCGGCGTCGTGCTCGCCGACGATCCCTTCGTCGCACTGCGTCATGTCCTCGTGCGGTCCATCGCGTTGCCGTCGGGAGGCGTCGCGCTGCGCATGCTCGATCTCCACACGGGGATCGGCTTCGTCCTCCCCGACGGCTCGTGTCGTACCGCCATCCTCGCCGAAGGCCCGATCGCCGTTGCCCTCGGTGAGTACGCGCTCGTCGCGCTCCCCACCGAGTCGAAGGGCGACGAGCTCCCCGGCGAGATGCCGCCGCCCGTGGTCGACATGCCCTCTGCGGTACGCGATCAGCTCCAGGCGCTCGCCGTGGCGATGTCGCCGTATCGGGTGAACGCGCGGCCCGCCAATCGCACGTCACGCATCACGTTGATGCCGAGCCCCGTCATGGTCGGCGAGCCGCTGCCGCCCAACCTCGATCGGCTCGCCAGCGGCGGACGGCATGCGTTGACCCTCGCGCGCGGTGGTCGGTCGGCGACGGTGATGATCACCGAGGAAGATCTCGCGCGCGGGGTCGTCATCGGCCGCTCCGAGAAGTGCCACACCGAGATGCTCCGGCGAATCACCGACGAGAACACCTCACGCGTGCACCTGCTCGTGCTCCGCGAAGGCGCAAACGTCCATGCCTATGACCTCGCATCGACGCAGGGCACGTTCGTCAACGGAATGCCCACGCGCCGCGTCACGCTCTCGATTGGCGGCGTGTCGGTGACGCTGGGACGAGGCGACAACGCCGTCCGCCTCTTCTGGCACCACGGCTGACGCGCCCTACTTCTTCGTGCGCTCGCCGTTGAGCAGCTCGCGCGTGAGCGACGACGCGCCCGCCGCACGAAGCTCTGCGCAGAGGGAAGCGCTCTCCAGCGACTCGGCGAGCGCGCGCGTCGCGCCCTCGATCTCCGCCGCGCGCGGCGTGTAGAACGCGGCGCGCTGCTCCTGCTCCGCCTTCGTGCAAGCAACGCCTGCCGCGCCGATGAGGCCGGCGCCGAGCCCGCCCGGGAGCTTCTTGCGAAGGTCCGCCCACCGCGCCCGCACCCACGCTTCGGTCACGTAGCGTGACGTGCGACGTGCGAAGGCCGCGCCGAGCACGTAGCGCATCTCGTGCGGCCGGATCTCGTCCTCCAGCGTGGCGTCGAGCGCGCGCCGCAGCACTTTCTCGTCCTCGAAGCCGCCCATGGCCTTCAACGCGAGAATGCGATCCTCGCGGTTCTTCGCGCTCTTCGCGGTCGCGAGGAGCTGCGCGAGCCGCTCCGGCCCCGCGCGACGAGACGCGAGATCGAGCGCGACCGCCGCGGTGTCGGAGTCGACGCTCGTCGCATCCGCAAGCCACTTCACCGCCTGCTCGTCGGCCTCGCGCAGCGTCGCGTCGTCCTCGGCGAGCTCGCCCATCGCCCACATGACGGTGCGCCGAAGGATGGCCTCGTCGCCGCTGCCGTAGGCCTCCTCTTTTCTGGGAGCCCAGCCGAGATCCTTCTTCCGGTTCGCGAGCCGTGCCGTCACGAGCTTCTTGAAGGCCGGCCGCGCCGCGTCCTCGACGAGCGTGAGGCTCATGCTGTTGAGCACGGCGACGCTCTGCTCCACCACCTGACGCGCGGAGTCGTCGTCGAAGAGCGGGAGTAGCTTCAGCATCACCGCAGGCTTCAGCTTGCCGGCGCGCACCGCGGCCCAAGCGTTGGAGAGCACCGAGACGCGCCCCGCGACGTCGAGGTCCTTTCTGGCGCGCCCCAGCTTGGTCGTCTCCGCCTCGGAGAGCGCGAACCGGTAATAGCTGTTCGCGACGTTGGGATGCACCCAGGTCGGACACTTCCGACCCGCGACGATCGAAGGCGCGCCGTACGCGAGATCCGCGCACTGCGGCTTAGCCTCGCCCTGCGCGAGCACACATACCGGGATGGTCCACGCGCGCTCGAGATCCTCGGGGACCTTCGAGCCGAGCGGGCGCCACGCCTCTTGCCCGAGCTCGATGTGCCAGCGCGAGCCGTGGTCGCACTGGATCTGCGCGGTGATCTCGGGCACGCCGGCGCGGTCCAGATACGTCGCCGCCATCTGCGTGACGTCCTTACCTGAGGCGCGATCGAGTGCGGAGAAGAGGCGATCCGCGTGGACGCTCTTCCACGCGTTGCTCGTGAGGTAGTCGCGCACGCCACGCTGGAACGCCTCTTCGCCGATCCAGTTCTCGATGGTGCGGAGGACCGCGCCGCCCTTCTCGTAGGTGATGCCATCGAACGCCTCGTCGGCCTCGCTCGTCGAAACCACGGGCTGGCGCACGGCGCGCGCGGAGGCGAGCGCGTCGAGATCCATCACGCCGAGCATGTCGACGACCGCATCGGTCTTCGCGCCGAACGCGGGCTTCCACTTGTCGACGATGCGCCACTCCATGTATGTGGCGAAGCCCTCGTTGAGCCACAGATCGTCCCACCACGCCGCGGTCACGAGATCGCCGAACCACTGGTGCGCGAGCTCGTGCGCGACGACGAGCGCCTGCGAACGACGCGCACGCACCGAAGCGCGCGCGGGATCGAGCAGCAGCAGCTCCTCGCGAAAGGTCACCAGGCCTGCGTTCTCCATCGCGCCGGCGGCGAAGTCGGGGACTGCGACGATGTCGAGCTTCTCGTAGGGGTACGGGATCCCGAACCACGTCGCGAGCGCATCGACGAGGCCGCTCGTCGCCTCGAGGGCGAGCGCGCCTTGCGAGGTCTTGCCCTTCACGGTGATGAGGCGGATCGGCGGCTTGGTGGTGCGCGCGAGGTCCTTCACCTCGAGCTCACCGGCGGCAAGCGCGACGAGGTAGGACGGCAGCGGCGGCGTGTCGGCAAAGTGGAAGGTGGTCTTGCCGCCCGCGTCTTCGCGCTTTTGCTCCGGCGTGTTGGCAAAGGCGACCATGCCCTTCGGCACGGTCACCGTGACCCCGAACGGCACCTTGAACCCGGGCTCGTCGAAGCACGGAAATGCTCGTCGAGCGTCGGTCGCCTCGAACTGCGTGAACGCGTACCAGTTGCCGCCGTCGGCGACGCGGTAGAGGCCCGACAGCTCCTGATCGAACGGCGCCGAGTACGTGATGGCGAGCGTGGCGCGACCCGCCTCGAGCGGCGGATCGAACGTGAGCACCAGCTCTTCGGTGTTCTCCGGGCGTGCGCCGTGCGCGCCTCGCCAGGAAGCGCGCGCCGGATGCGGGACGTCGCCCACGAGCGCGCGCGCATCGCTGATGGAGAGCGCGTGCCCGTTCAGCACGACGTGCGAGGTCCTCGCGGGGATCTCGACGTCGATGCGCGCGCTTCCCGCGAACGTGGTGGTGCGTGGATCGATGTCGAACGACAGCGCGTAATGCAGAGGCGTGGCGAGCGCCGGGAGGTGTCCGTCGTCACGCGGCGGGGGAAGCGCCGTCGCGGGCTCGCTCGCGACCGGCGGCGGTCGAGAGGACAGCACCGGCGCGGGCGCGGGGCACGCGGCGAGCGCGAGGACGCCGATCGCAAACAGGGAAGTGGAGCTGCACCGCATCGAGGGCGCACACGCTCGTTCACCGCCGTGGTGCGGTCAATGGCTCAGATGGATTCGCGTCATCGACGCCGGCAGCGGTCGCCGGATGCTCGGCGGACGAGCGGCGTGGCGCCGCTTGATGCCCGAAGGCGAGGATGCGCGCGCAGTGGCCCACGGGATCGGCTTCGGTCCCGGCTCGGACGGCTTCGGGTCCGGCTCGTCGAGGGTGAAATCGCTGGTCGGTGAGGTCAGAACGAACGACTCGGCATCGGTCTCGCCGTCCTTCCACATCACAGCCAGCGCGCCGGCTCGCCAGCGCGGGGAGAGCGACCACATCCCGCCTTCGTCGAAGAGAAAGCCGACCAGGCGAAGGCCGCGCATCGTCTTCGGGAGATCGAAGCACCGAGCCGCCTCCTGCGCGCGCGCGCGCCCTCGGAAGACGCCGTTCACGAAGCGATACACGCCGTCGTCAGTCGCGACGCTCAGCTCACCTGGATACGTCTGCGCACCGAGCGCGTGCCAGCCGCCCGCGACCATCGGCGCGACGTCGGAGAGGAACGAATGAGGGGTCGAGAGAGTGACTTCCGCGAGCGACGACATGGTCAAGAGCCTCCGGGCCGTATCCTACACGTCCCTACGTATGCACCTGCCGTGCCGTGTCCACGCGACTCGACGATGCCGCCGACTTGCGCAAGCCGGCTGTTGAAATCGTTGATGAAATGGCGGTTCGATGGCCGACCGGATCACCCGGCCAGCGGCTCACCTGGGCGACCGGGCGTGGCGGGTCGATCCAGGTCATGCCTGCGCGGTCAGGTCTGCGGGCGGAGGACGGTCGCGTGCAGATCGCGGCCGCGTGCGTCCACCAGCGTGACGGTCATCACGCGCGACGCGCCGTCGATCCGCACGACGCCGAAGAACTGCTGCCCCGTCGCCGGCGACCCGAAGGTGTCCCAGCTGGCGGAGGCGTAGGCGAGCTCCGGCCCGAACGTGTCATCGAAGCGCTTTCGCGGAAATGACGTCGCGTGCATCGGGCCAGCGACGAACTCCCAGAACGGATCCATGTCGCGGAACTGCGCCTTCGTTGGATCGTAGCGATGGGCGGCGGCGTAATGGACGTCGGCGGTGATCCACACGACGTTGCGCACGGCGCGACGACGGAGAGAGGAGAGGAGGGAAGCGAGCTCCTTCTCGCGACCCGACGGCGGACCGCTGGTGTTCGCGTAGCCGTCATAGGCCTCGAGCCCTGCGACTCCGGCTGCGCCGGGCGCCGGCTCGGAGATGACGAGCCCGATCGGCATGTCGCAGGCGATCACCTTCCACGTCGCCGTCGACGCGGCGAGCGCGCCGTCGAGCCATGCGAGCTGCGCGGCGCCGAGGAACGACTCCTCGGGCGGCACCGGATGGTTCGCCGTGCGGAAGCTCCGTCCGTCGAGGAAGAACACCTCGAGCATCGGTCCCCAGCGGACGGAGCGATACATGCGCGCGGGATCGACGAGCGTGGGCCAATGCTCGAGCATCGCGCGGCGCGCGTGCTGCGCGATGACGCCCATGCGCGGCTCGTGACGCGCCGGTTCGTCCACGACCTCGTCGGGGAACCAGTTGTTGCGGACCTCGTGGTCGTCCCAGATCGCGAACATCGGGACGTTGGCGGAGAGCGCGCACACCTCCGGCGAGTGCCGCGGGTAGAGGTGCGCGCCGCGGAAATCCTCGAGCGTCTCCGCGATGTGGGATTTCGCGGGCGTGACGAGGTTCTTCCACGTGCCGCCCCCCTCGATCTTCAGCTCGGGCGGGATGGGGTTGTCGGCGTAGATGGCGTCGCCGCACGAGATGAAGAAGTCGGGGGCGCGATCGAGCAGCGCCGTGAACGCGGGCATGCCGCCGCGCGCCGGGTCGATGCCCCAGCCCTGGCCGTTCGTGTCTCCGGACCACGCGAAGACGACGTCGCTCGGCGCGCTCTTCTTCGCGACGTCCGAGAGCGCGTCGGGCGTGGAGAACGCTCCCGCAATCCAGTCGGACGCGCGATCGGCCTCGAAGCGCACGCGGTAGTAGATGCGCGTCGACGAGGGCAGGCCTTCGAGCGCCACCTTCGCGACGAGATCGCCGTCGGCAATCGCAGCGGGGGCCTCGATCCGGCGGACGGCGGTGAAGCCCGGTGACGTCGACCACTCGACGAGGGTGCGCGCGGGTCGATCCGAGCGGCTCCAGACGACGGCGCGTGAAGCGCTGACGTCGCCGCTCTGCACGCCCCAGATGGGCGCGGGGGCTCCGGTGCCCCCCGTGCCGCCCGCGCCTCCCGCTCCGGCCGCCGCCGCGCCCGGCAAGGATCGGCCAGAGCACGCGACGAGCCCGCCCGTAGACCCGCCTGTAGAGAGGAGAGCGGTCGAAGCGCCGAGTACGAGATCGCGCCGGCCGAGCCTGTGATAGCTTCGCGGTCCGCGCATGCGGCGCTTGTACCACGTCATCGTTCTCGCGCTCGTGCTGGTCCTCGCCGCGGTCGGGGCGCTCGGCGCACGACCAGCGTTCGCTCAGGACCACGCAGCGAACGCGGAGCCGGCAGCGGCGCCGGCGACCGCTCCTGTCGTCGCGCCCGCGGTGACGCCCACGCCCACGGCCACGCCCACGGCCACGCCCTACAGCGCGCCGTCGGCGGCCGCGTCGGCATCGGCGGCCGCGAAGGGGCCGCTGCCCGGCGAGGTCCGCGTCCACGAAAAGACCGTGGTCGTGCTCCGCGCGGCGCGCGCCGGCAACTCCGCCCAGGATCGCGCGAAGACCGCGAATTTCGCGCTCGAGGCGCTGCTCGCCCAGACCGAGGACATCGGCGCCGCGCGGTACGAAGAAAAGGAGGGCACCGCGGTGGTCTTCGTCGGCAAGACGCCGATCCTCACGCTGGGCCCGGAGGACGTGGAGGGCTCCGGTGAGGCGAGCTTCGACGTCCTCGCCGCGCAGGTCACCGCGCGGCTCGGTCAAGCGGTCTCGACGGAGCGGAAGCGCAGCGCCATCGCCACCACCGTCTTTTCGTTCTCGCTGCTCGTGTTCTCGGCGCTGCTCGCGTTCCTCTTTCTCAATCGCGTGTCCGAGGGCGCCGCGAAGCTTCGCTCGCGCATCGGCGACAGCCCCGAGAAGGTGACCGGCGTACGCCTCGGCAAGGTCGAGCTCATCAGCGCCGGTGCGGCGCGCGGCGGGCTGTCGATAGGACTCGCGCTCGGGCATCGCTTCATCCAGATCGCCATCGCCTACAGCTGGCTCATCTTCGCGCTCTCGCTCTTCGATGCGACGCGCGGCTACACCGAGCGCCTCACCGGCATGGTGGTGAAGCCGCTCTACGGCCTCGCCGCGCGCATCGGTGGAGCGCTGCCGCTCATCGTCGTCGCCGCCATCGCTGTCCTCGCGGTGAGCGTGCTCGTTCGCTTCGTCGGCCTCTTCTTCGACAGCATCAGCAGAGGTGACACGCGCGTCGGCTGGCTCGCCCGCGATCTCGCGCGACCCACCAGCGTGCTGGCGCGCTTCGGCATCGTGGTAGTCGCGCTGGTCCTGGCCTCGCCGCTCATCACCGGCGAGACGGACGGCGTCATCTCGCGACTCGGGTTCATCGCGCTCGTCGCCGTGGCGCTCGCGGCGACGCCGCTGCTCGCCTCGGTTGTCGTGGGCATCACCGTGGTCTTCGGACGGCGAATGAAGCGCGGCGACGACGTCGAGGTCGGCGGTCGCCGCGGGAAGGTGCTCGACCTGAACCTCCTCGAGGTCCGCATCGAGGACGACGCGCTCGCGGAGGTAAGCGTTCCGCATCTTCTCGGCCTCGTCCATCCCACCCGCGTTCATCGCCATGCGCGACTCGTGACCATTGACATCGTCGTCGACGCGGCCGCACCGCAGGACGAGGTGGAGCGCGTACTCTTCGCGGCGGCGCGCGCGCACAGCTCGCGAGGACGCGTCGAGCTCGTGCATCTCGACGCCTCCGGCGCGCACTGGCGCGTGACGAGCGCGTCGATGCGCCACGACGTATCGCTTGCGAAGGTCGTCCAGGACGCCCTCTCGCAGCTCGGCGTCGGGCTGGGCCGTGGTCGACCCGGCGCGGCCACGCGCGCGGACCATCCTGCAGATCGCGGGGCCGAGCCGAGCTCGACGGAGTCGTCGTGAGCGCCATCGCGCTCTTGATGGGGCTGCTCCTCCTCTCGTACCTGGGGAGCTTCATCATCGGCGGGCGCACCGCCCGCGGTCTGCCCTCGGGCGTCGAGTTCCTCGGGCTCGGCTTCGCGGTCGGTCCCCATGCGCTCGGCCTCGTCGAGCGCTCGATGATCGCCGAGTTCGCGCCCCTCGTGCAGGTGGCGCTGGGATGGCTGGCGTTCGTCGTCGGGCTCGACTTCGGTCGCGTCGCGGGCCGGCGGGTGCGCGCGAAGCCGATGGTGCTCGGCGTGATCGGCGCGCTGCTGACCGGCGTGATCGTCGCGGTCACGGTGAACCGCTTCCTCGCCGTCGTCCCGATCGCCGGCATCGATCGTACGAGCGGTTTGCTCCTCGCCGCAGGAGCCGGCGCCGTCACGGCCGAGACGACGCGCTTCGTCGTTCAATGGGTCGCGGTCCGATGGAACGTGCAGGGGCCGGTCTCGACGCTCCTCGTCGAGACGGCAGCCGCCGATGATCTCGCGCCGCTCGTCGCTGCCGGCGCGATCTTCGCGCTGGCGCCTTCGACGGTGGTGACGCTCGTGATGCCCGCGGCGGGCTGGTTTCTCCTGAGCCTCCTGCTTGGCGCCCTGCTCGGCACCGTGACGGCACTGCTCTTGCGCGGCGCCGAGGGGTACGCCGTGTGGGGCGCGCTGATCGGCACGCTGCTCCTCGGCGTGGGCACCGCGACGAGGTTCGGGCTGTGCACCATCTTCGTCACGTTCGTGATGGGCATCGCGCTCGCCGGCCTTTCGCCACATCGCCGTGCGCTCCGGCGGCTCGTCAGCTCCACGGAGCGCGCCGTCCTCTACCCGATGCTGCTGCTCGCGGGCGCGCACCTCGATGCGCGGCCGCTCCTCGAGAACCGCATCCTCGTGGCGCTCGTCGCGCTCGTCCTCCTCGCGCGTATCGCCGGCAAGCTGGTCTCCGGCGTCGTGCTTCGCGCTGTGGTGCCGGCCGCGCGCCCTGCGGGACCGCTGTTCGGTCTCGTGCTGCTGTCCTCGGGGCCGGTGTCGGTCAGCTGCGGCTTCGTCTTCGCGCTGCGCTTCCCGGGTCCCGTCGGCGACACGCTGCTCGTGTGCGCGGCCGCGTCCGCCGTGCTGGGTGAGCTCGTCTCGACGTTCGCGCTCAAGAACCTCCTCACGCAGCTCGGCGAGGCCACGACGATTCCGCCGGACGCACGCGAGGCGGCGGCCTCGAGCGCGGAGCCCGCGCCGGATGCTGCTGTGCCCGCGCACGAATCCAGCCCTCCAGGTCTGACATGAGCGCCGGCCCCGCCCCCGGCAAGACGTGGCTCGGCCGCGGGATGGACCTGCTGAGCCTCGGTATCCTCTTCGGGATCATGTGGGGCGCGACGTATGTCGCGCCTGGCTACAAAGGTGAAGCCGCGGTGCTCGGCGCGCTCGGGTTCCTGCTGCTCGCCGGAACGCTGCTCAGCGAGCTCGTCGAGGTGCTCGGCATGCCGCACCTCACCGGCTACCTGTTCGCAGGCATCATCGCCGGGCCGTACGTCCTTCACCTCGTCGATCACGGCGCGGCCAAGCGCCTCGAGCCCGTCAACACGCTGGCGATCGCGCTCATCGCGCTTGCCGGTGGCGCGGAGCTGCGACTCGACCAGCTGAAGCGAGGTCTGCGCAGCCTCCTCGTCGCGCTCGGTCTCCAGACGTTCCTCGGCATCGGGGCGATGGCGCTCGTCTTCTTCGTGGCGCGGCCCGGGTTCGTCGCCGGCTTGCCGACCGTCGCCGTCATCGGGATCGCGATCCTCTGGGGCGTGCTCGCGATCACGCGCAGCCCGTCCGCGCTGCTCGGCGTGCTCTCGCAGACGCGCGCTACCGGGCCGCTCGCGCGCTTCAGCCTCGGGTTCGTCATGGCGAGCGACATCGTCGTGGTGGTCATGCTCGCCACGGCCATCACCGTCGCTCGGCCGCTCATCGAGCCGGGCGCGACGCTGTCGTTCTCTGCGTTCAGCTCGCTCGGCCACGAGATCCTCGGGAGCGTTTCGCTCGGGACCACGCTCGGGCTCGTCCTCGCGGCGTATCTCAAGGTCAGCGGACGGCAGCTCCTCGTCGTGCTGGTCGCGCTCGGCTTCGGCGCCACCGAGGTCCTCCACTACCTGAACTACGAGCCGCTGCTCACGTTCATGGTCGCCGGATTCGTCGTGCAGAACCTCTCGAAGCAGGGCGAGCGCTTCCTCCACGCCATCGAGGAGACGGGGGGCGTCGTCTACGTCGTCTTCTTCGCGAGCGCCGGAGCGCACCTGAACGTGCCGCTGCTGAAGGTGTTCTGGCCGACGGCGCTCCTCCTCACCGCCGCGCGCGCCGCGATCACCATCGGAACGGCGCGGCTGGCGGCGGTCCTCGCCAAGGACGAGCCGGTCATCAAGAAGTGGGGCTGGTCGCCGCTCATCTCGCAAGCCGGCGTCGCGCTCGGCATCGCATCGGTCGTCGCGAACAAGTTCCCGTCGTTCGGCGCGGCGTTCCGCGATGTCGCGGTGGCGTGCGTGGCGCTGAACGAGATGATCGGGCCCGTGCTCTTCAAGCTCGCGCTCGACCGCGCGAAGGAGAGCCAGGCGCCCACCGCGTCGCTCGACGACGAGGAGGCGCCGGCCCAGTCGGTGTGAAAGGCGGTCGAAGCCGTCAATTTCCCTGGATTGACGGCTTCCCCGTCGCCCGAGGAAATCCTGTAACGTAGCCAGCCGCATGGTTCAGTCTCAGAACCCGCCGTCAAACCTGGCTAGTGCTGCCCTCCCGATGCGGCTCGCGCAGATGGCGCGGCAGCTCGAGTCGCGCTTCCTCGGCAAGGACGAGGTCATCCGCCTGCTGCTCATCGCCGTCGTCGCCGGCGAGCACGCCGTCCTCGTCGGACCGCCCGGCACCGCGAAGAGCGCGCTCATCCGCATGTTCGCGAGGCTCCTGCACGCGAACTACTTCGAGTACCTGCTCACGCGCTTCACCGAGCCGAATGAGCTCTTCGGGCCCGTCGACATCGCGGCGTTCCGCGAGGGTCGCTATCAGCGCCGCGTCGAGGGCATGCTCCCGAGCGCGGAGATCGTCTTCCTCGACGAGATCTTCAAGTCGAACTCGGCGATCCTCAACTCGCTGCTCACGCTCCTCAACGAGCGCCGGTACACGTCGGGCGGCGTCGTGCTCAAGTGCCCGCTCCTCTCGTGCTTCGGCGCATCGAACGAGGTGCCTACCGACGAGACGCTGACCGCCATCTTCGATCGCTTTCTCCTGCGGATCCGCTCGGACAATCTCGACGCCTATCACTTTCAGGACCTCCTCACGAAGGGCGTCCAGCACGAGATCCACTCGCTGACCGACGCCCCGGTGCAGCCGCTCGCTTCGGCGCGCGAGATCCAGGAGCTCCATCGCGCGTTCGCGCAGCGCATGAAGTTCACCGAGGAGTTCTTCAGCCAGTACAAGGGGCTCGTCTTCCAGATCCGCGCCGAGGGCGTGAGCCTCTCCGACCGACGCGTCGTGAAGCTGCTCAAGCTCTTCGCGGCGAGCGCGTTTCTCGACGGACGGCAGCAGCCGGACGCGAGCGACTTCTTCGTGCTGAAGCACATCTGGAACAACGAAGATCAGGCGGCGATCCTCGAGTCGATCGTGACGCCCATGCTGGAGGCGCACTATCGCGATCATCCCAACGCGCGCCGCGTCGGTGCTGCCGGCATCGGCATCGAGGCGCTCGCGGGCGAGATCGATCGTGTGCGTCAGGTGCTCACCGGCGGCGGCGGTCTCTCCGACGTGCAGCTCTTCAGCCAGCTCAAGGCCCTCAACGAGATCAAGTCGGCCCTCGGCGCCTCTCCTGATCCGCGCGCGCCCGAGCTCGTGCAGCGCGTCGATCAGCTCCTCGAAGCGGCGTTCCGCAGCGGCCGCTTCGCGCAGCTCTGAGTCGCTGCCGAGGCACCGATGAAGCTCTGCGCGGTCGACACGTCCACCGCCCTCGGGTCCGTCGCGCTCTTCGAGGTGCGTGACTCGGGCGTGGGCGTGGGCGAGGACGTGCTCGTCGCGGAGCTCGCGCAGCGCGTGTCGAATGCGCACGGCGAGTCGCTCATGCCGATGATCGATCGCATCTTCGCGGAGGCGGGCTGGAAGCCGACCGACGTCGCGCGATGGGCGGTTGGCATCGGACCGGGATCGTTCACCGGGGTTCGCATCGGCGTCGCGACCGTGAAGGGGATCGCGCTCGTGACCGGCGCGGCCGTGGTGCCGGTGACCTCGCTCGACGCGCTCGCCGCCGTCGCGTCGCGCGACCTCGACCTCGACGCCGGCGGCGGCGGCGGCGGCGGTCCTGCGCGCACGCTGGTGCCGGTCATCGAGGCCATCCGCGGCGAGGTGTTCGTGCAGGCGAGGGGAGGGCGGACCGCGGAGCCGGTGTGCCTCACGCCCGAGTCGATCGGCGCCTGGCTGGAGGCGCTGGAGGCGCTCGGGGCGGACGCGCGCGCGGGTCGCGACATCGTGCTCGTCGGCGAAGGCGCGGCGCGCATCACGCTCGACGAGCCATGGATCGTGCGTCGCATGCAGGACGGCGAGCACGCGCTGCCCCATGCACGAGGTATCGCGCTGGCCGCGAGGGGCCGCGCGCCCACGGATGCCGACACCATCGAGCCGGCGTACGTTCGCGAGCCGGAGATCACCGTCCCGCGCGTTGGCGGTCCAATGAGCGCGCAACGAGGAGCAAGACGATGACGGAGTGCGACGTCCAGAAGCCCGACGCATCGATCGGCGTCGCCGCGTTGCCGCCGCACATCCGCGAGCGTCTCGACGAGCTCACGAGGTCGCTGGCGGCGACGCTGGGAGACGACCTCGTCGGCGTGCTCGTCCACGGAAGCGTCGTGCGCGGAGAGTACCGGCCGGGCGAGAGCGACGTGGGCGTCGTGCTCGTCCTCGAGCGCGCGGAGTTCAGCCATCTCGATGCCATCAGCGCCGCGCTCCAGACGGCGCGCTATGCGGCGCGCATCGAGGCCACCATCCTCACCGAGAGCGAGATCGCCGGCGCGAGCGACGCATTCCCGCTGCGCTACGACGACATCAAGCAGCGCCACATCCTCCTCGTGGGGCGCGACCCTTTCGCCTCGGTGAAGGTGCACGATCGCCATCGCCGCCTGCGCATCGAGCAGGAGCTCCGCGAGGCGCAGATCCGCCTGCGTCGCGCCGTCACCGACGCGTTCGGCGCGCGCGAGGCCATCGGCGGCGCCGTCGCGCGCAAGGTGAAGCAGGTGCGCGCGCCGCTCCATGCGCTGCTCGGGCTGAAGGGCATCGGGTGCGCGCCTGATCTGTGGTCGGTCTTCGCGAAGGTCGGCGAAACCTACGGCATCGAAGTGGCACCGCTGCGTGCCGCGCGCGAATCGCCCGACGTGGCGCATGCGACGCTCGTCGCGCTCCTCACGAAGACCATCGACGACGTGAACGCGATGGAGACTACGCTCGAGCGGAAGTCGACCCGAGCGCTCTAGCCTCGTTGACCGTCGTTCAGCCGACGCTCAGAGGAGGTGCGTCGGACAGATCGTCTCGGCGCCGCCCGACTTCTTGCAGAAGAGCTGGAGCGCAACCGAGCCGGTCGTCTGGAAATAGTCGACGCTGAGGAGGTGAGTCCCCTTCACGAGGTGCACGGGACCGGATTTTTCCTGCACGCCGTGCGCGCCGTCGTTGTCGACGATCGGCGTGCTGTCGATCTGCACGATCGCACCGTCGTCCGAGACGATGCGGAACGTGTAATCCGACTCGGTATCGACGACGAGTGGCGCTTCCCAGCGAAGCGCGAAGTTCTCGTTGCGCGCCGCATCGATGCCGGGAAATCCGCCGCTCATCGCCTTGGCCGAGACGTTCAGCTCGTGCGCAAAGAGGATGCCGCTCGGCGTGATCGTCGAGAGCGCGGGGACCTTGGTGGTGCCGGCCGCGATGGCGAAGTAGCTGCCCTTCCAGCCCGCCGCATCCGGCGTGCCCTGACCGAAGACGTTCGTTCCGCTGAGCATGGGAATGCCCGAGGCGGGCGTCGCGCCGGGCGTGCCGGGGGCCGCGCCGGGCTGGACCGGCGTGACGCCGCCGGCGTTGGCGCCGGTGCGGCCGAGATGCACAGGTGCCTTGCCCGCGTTGCCGGGCGTCCCCGAGCCCGCGTTCGGAGCCGGCGTCGCGCCGGGCGTCGTTGCAGGAGTTGCCGGCGGCTTCGAGCCGACCTCGAAGCTGCAACCGGCGGTCGCGATGGTCGAGATGGCGGCAACGGCAAAAGCGGCGGGGAACCTGAGCTTACGCATGGTCTTCTCCCCTTAGACGGGCGCCGGCCCCGGAGCAATCAAATGCCCGCTCCGATGGCGGCGAACCGGAGGGTCGCTCAGTCGAAATCCTCGATTTTCCAGAGGCCGCGCTCGCGGACGAGCTGCATGGTGCCGGCGCCATAGGCCATGGTCGCCCGGTCGCCGGTCTCCTCGATCGAGGCGCTGGGCATGGCCTGCTTGAGAGAGGAGACGACCTGCTCGATCTCCTCCTTGTCGTGACCCTCCCAGGCGGTCTTGAGCTTCGACGGATCGAGGCCCTCCTTGTGGGAGTCGGGCACGAACTTCAGCACGACGTCGTAGCGCTTTCGCTCGACGGCCCGCACGAAGCCCTGGATGGCGTGGCGCGGCGTGTCCTGCGCGTAGAGATCGATCGCCGTCGCCTCGACGCGCCACTTTCCGTTCTCGAGGACGAGCTGGAGCTCGGAACCGTTCGAGCTCGTGACCGTCGCGGTGACGACCGGCGTCGCCGTGGGACGCGCGAGGGCCTTCGCGATCTCGCGGACCTCCTCCGGGTTGTCCTTGACCATCCGCTTGAAGGCCTCGAGCGAAATCCCGCGACGCGCCTCCTCGCTGAGCATGCGATACGCATCCTCGGCGCGACCCTCTTCGAGCGCGCGCGAGTACGAGCGCAAGACGGACTGCGGATCCTCGGCCTTCGGCGCCGGACATCCGGTCAGCGACGTCGCTGCCATCGCAACGAGCACCGCGAGCATCGAAGTGGCGGACCGGCCCATGTCGCTCAGGACTAGCACGGCATTTCAGCCCACCGCCAGCACCACGATGCGTGCGAACTGGTCGCTGCGGGCGTTGTCGTCGCTCACGAGGATCAGGCTGTGGCGTCCGTCCGGCAGCACCGGGCCGAGCGCGAGGCCCTCGTAGTTGTCGAGGAGCGCCGACTCCTGCGTCTGCTTCGCTTTCGGCAGCCCCTTCGCCGGGATCTTCCCGAGGTCGACGATGAGCTGTTTGGGCATCACGGGTAGGTCGGGAGAGAGCTGCGGTAGAGCGAGGCAGCTCGTGATGGGATCGGTGAGGCTGACCCGATAGATCCGCGCGGTGTTTCCGGAGCCGCGCGCCCAGCCGCGCTCGAGCACGAGGACGTCGTCGGACGCGATGGCAGCGAGGTCGGCGATGCCGTAGTCGCCGCCGTCGTGGGGCAGCGGATCGGTGGCGTAGGCGTGCTCTTCGGGCTCGCCGCCGTCGCGGTTCGTACGGAGAATGCGGACGCGCGTTCCCGCCGAGGTCGTCGCGTACGCGCCGTCGCAGCTCAGCGCGGCCTCCGACGTCGTGAAGAGGTAGCGACCGTCCGGGCTCATGCTGAGCGACTCGAGGCTCTTGTTGTCGCGCGCCTTCAAGAAGTGCGCGGGCAGCGGGATGTCGCGACGGAGCTTGCCCGCACGATCGACCTCGAGGATGCGCGGGCCCTTCTCGCTCGCGACGATGAAGCCCTTCGGTGTGACGACGATGCCCTCGAGATCGAGGGGAAACGACATCTTGAGGACGATGACCGGGCCGAAGCCCCACGTGCGAAGCGCAGCGTCGGGGACGAGCGGTACGATGTTCGCGGTCTCGTCTTGCACCGCCCACAGCGTGCTCGTGCTCTCGTCCCACGCGATACCCGAGAGCTCGCGGCTGCGCGGTTCGTCGGGGAGATCGAACCACGAGTAGACCTCGACGCGCCCGCCGAACGGCCCTCTTGGGCGCGTGACGGGCAGGGCTGCGGACCGCGCCGGCCGCCCGGGCGCCGGCGCTGCCGAGCTCGGTCCACATGCGGTCGGCAGCGGCAGCAAGCAGCACGCCGCGATGACACGCACGAGCTCGCGCCGCGAAAGCCCGATCGGGCCCGGGCCAGGTGAGTGGGGCGAGACTGCCGGTTTTTTCCCTGCCGGGCGCATCATCCGCGGTACCTTGAGGCCTCTCACTATAAAGGACACGTCGTGACTCAGGAGCCGCGTTCCGATCTCGAGACCTTGCCGATTCTTCCGCTACGCAACAGCGTGGTGTTTCCGGCGAGCGTCGTTCCCATCAATGTCGGCCGCGCGCGTAGCGTACGCCTCGTCGAGGAGCTCCTCGGCCAGGATCGCGCGGTCGTCGGCATCGTGAGCCAGCGCGACGCCGACGTCGATGAGCCTGGCTTCGAGGATATTTACGACGTCGGCACAGTCGCCCGCGTGGTGAAGGTCATCCGGCTCGGTCCATCGAACTACTCGGTGGTCCTGCACGGCCTCTCGCGCTTGAAGCTCGCGGGCAAGGTCGGCCTCGAGCCGTACATGCGTGCGAAGATTCGCCGCGTCGCGGAGGACCTCGAGCGCGACAGTGAGCTCGATCTCCTCGGCTCACAGCTCCGCGAGGGCACGCGCGAGCTCCTCAACCTGATGCCGAACCTCCCGAAGGAGACGAGCGGCATCCTCGAGAACGTGCGGGAGAGCGGCGCGCTCGCCGACCTCATCGCGTCGAACCTCACCATCGACCACGTCACGGTGGGCGACAAGCAGAAGGTCCTTGCCACTTTCGATGTGAAGGAGCGAGTCCGTCTCGTCCTCTCCATGGTCACCAAGCAGCTCGAGCTGCTGCGCGTGAAGCGCGAGATCTCGAGCATGGTCGCCGACGAGGGCAAGAACCAGCGTGAGCTCATTCTGCGCCAGCAGATGAAGAGCATTCGCGAGGAGCTTGGCGAGACCGACGAGGACGACGTCGAGGAGCTCCGCGAGCGCATCCGCCTCGCGCAGCTGCCCGAGGACGCGCACAAGATCGCAAAGAAGCAGCTCGGGCGACTCGCCGGCATGCAGCAGCAGTCGGCCGAGTACAACGTCACGCGGACGTACCTGGAGTGGCTCGCGGATCTGCCCTGGAGCAAGACCACGAACGACAAGCTCGAGCCCGCCGACTGCCGCCGTTGCCTCGACGAAGACCACTTCGGTCTCGACAAGGTGAAGAAGCGCATCGTCGAGTACATGGCGGTGAGGAAGCTGCGCTCCGACAAGAAGGGCCCGATCCTCTGCTTCATCGGCCCTCCGGGTGTCGGCAAGACGTCGCTCGGTCGCTCCATCGCGCGCTCGATGGGCCGTCGCTATCACCGCATCGCGCTCGGCGGCGTCCGTGACGAGGCCGAGATCCGCGGCCACCGTCGTACGTACGTGGGCGCGCTTCCGGGGCGGATCATTCAGGGCCTGAAGAAGGTCGCGGTGAAGAACCCGGTCTTTGTGCTCGACGAGATCGACAAGCTCGGCGGCGACATGATGGGCGATCCCTCGGCGGCGCTGCTCGAGGTGCTCGACCCCGCGCAGAACGGCACGTTCCAGGATCACTACATCGACACGCCCTTCGATCTCTCGCAGATCACGTTCCTCGCGACCGCGAACAACCCGGACACCATTCCGGGTCCGCTCTGGGATCGCCTCGAGGTCATCGAGGTGCCCGGCTACACGCGCGCCGAGAAGAAGTCGATCGCCAAGGAGTTCCTGGTCCCGAAGCAGCTCTCGTCGCACGGGCTCACCGATGAGCGGCTGATGTTCGAGGACAGCGGCATCCAGACCATTCTCGAGAGCTACACGCGCGAGGCGGGTGTTCGCGGGCTGGAGCGTGAGATCGGTGCGGTCTGCAGGCATGTTGCGATGCGCATCGCCGAAGGCGAGGACGTGCACCTCCAGTGCACCAGCGAATTCGCGGAGATCGTCCTCGGTCCCCCGAAGTACACGCCGGATCTGGCGGAGCGCACGAGCTCCCCGGGCGTGGCGACGGGCCTCGCCTGGACGCCTTCGGGCGGCGACATCCTCTTCATCGAAGCGACGAAGATGCCCGGCAAGGGCGAGATCCTCGTCACAGGCAACCTGAAGAGCGTGATGCAGGAGTCGGCGGCAGCAGCCATGTCGTTCGTGCGCAGCCATGCCGCGCAGCTCGGGCTCGATCCCGAGTTCCTGAAGAGCATCGATCTGCACCTGCACGTGCCCAAGGGCGGCACGCCGAAGGACGGACCGTCGGCGGGCGTCACCATGTTCGTCGCGGTGGCGTCGCTGCTGCTGGGCGCAGCGGTTCGCAAGGAGGTCGCGATGACGGGAGAGATCTCGCTGCGCGGCGCGGTGCTGCCGGTCGGCGGCATCAAGGAGAAGCTCCTCGCGGCGCACCGTGCCGGCATCAAGGAGATTCTGATGCCCTTCCGCAACGGCAAGGACCTCGAGGACATCCCGAAGGACATCCTCGCCGAGCTCAAGATCAACCTGATCAAGCGGATCGAAGAGGTGCTCCCGATCGTCCTCGAGCCTGCGAGCGCCGACGCGCCGCCGACGTCGCAAGAGACGCCGCCCACGCTGCCGAGCGAGCCGGCCCTCTGAACGAGCGGAGCGACCGGGGCGCGCGCAGCAAGCGGAGCGAGTGGGGGAAGCGCAAGCGCGGATGATCGCTCGCCTCCGCTCGATCCCCCATGCGCGGGCGGGGCTGTTCGTCCTCGCGGCGATGGGCGGCGTCGGATTTCTGCCGCTCTTCGACGGGCCCGGCTACGAGCAGTCGCTCGCGACGGGGCTGCTCGTGCCGAGCGCGGCGGCGATCGCAATCGCGCTCGCGACCGCGCGCAACGCGAGTGTGGGCGTGCGGACGCCGCTCGCGTCGGTCGGGCGTGGGGTACTGCTCGGGCTGGCGCTTGCGGGGGTCGCGCTAGCGACGGCGCTGCTGCATGCGGCGCGGGTCGGGATCTGCGAGCTCTGGGGTGCGCTGCTCTACTTCGTGCTGACGGCGGGGATCGGGTGCGTGATGGGCGGCGTCTGGGGCGCGGTGGTGGGCGAGACCGTGGCGGCGCTGGTGCGTCGTGGGCGCATCGTGAAGCCGCGGCGGCGTGGGGCGTTGGCGGTGGTGCTGTCGCTGGCGGGGCCGCTCGGATGCGCGGCGATCAGCGTGGGCCGCTTCTTCACGTCGCCGATGATCTTCGCGTACGACCCGTTCGTCGGGTACTTCAGCGGCACGCTCTACGACACGGTGATCGATGCGGGGACCGCGCTGCTCACGTA
>JAYTOQ010000554.1:0-11569 GCA_043747665.1 Polyangiaceae bacterium
GCGGGCGATGGAACGCCCAGCAACGACACGCAGTTCGCGACCGTGACGGGCGGCGACGGGATGGCGGTGGACAAGGCAGGCAACATCTACGTCGCGGGCACCGACGGCATCTTCGTGTTCGACAAGGCGGGCGCAGCGCTCGGGACCATCACCGTCCCGGAGGTGCCCTCCAACTGCACGTTCGGCGGCGCCGACGGCAAGACGCTCTACATCACCGCTCGGACGGGGCTTTATTCGATCAAGCTCAACGTCCCAGGGTTGCCCTGATCCGGGCATCCCACTAAGAAGACGAGCACATGCGGCTCGTCGTATTCGGTGCAGGTTACGTCGGTCTCGTCACGGGGACGGGGCTCAGCGATCTCGGCCACGAGGTCCTCCTCTACGACATCGATCCCGAGAAGATCGCGAAGCTCGAGGAGGGTCAAATCCCGATCTACGAGCCCGGCCTCGCCGATCTGATCCATCGCAACCAGCGCGGCGGGCGCCTCCACTTCGCGACTGTCATCCCGTCCCCGTTCGACGAGGCGGACGCGTACTTCATCGCCGTCGGCACGCCGCCGGGTCCGGACGGCGCCGCGGACCTCAGCGCCGTCATGGCCGTTGCCGACACCATCGCGCGCGTCGCGAAGCGGCAGGCGGTCGTCGTCGTGAAGAGCACGGTGCCGGTCGGCACCTGTGACGCGGTACAGGCGCGGCTCACGCCCGCGAAGGCGCCCCTCGAGGTGGTCTCGAACCCGGAGTTCTTGAAGGAGGGCGACGCGGTCTCCGACTTCTTCAAGCCCGATCGCGTCGTCGTCGGCGCGCGCAGTGAAGAGGCGCGCCAGATGCTGCGCGACCTCTACGCCCCGTTGCAGCTCTCCGGCGAGCGGCTCGTCATCACCGATCCGCGCTCCAGCGAGCTCATCAAGTACGCATCGAACACCATGCTCGCGGTGCGCATCTCGTTCATGAACGAGCTCTCGCGGCTCTGCCACGCCACCGGCGCAGACATCCACTCGGTGCGGCTCGGCGTGGGCACCGACTCGCGCATCGGCAAAAAATTCCTCTACGCAGGCCCCGGCTACGGCGGATCGTGTTTTCCCAAGGACGTTCAGGCGCTCGCCGCGCTGGGCCGCGAGCACGGCGTACAGATGCGCGTCGCCGAGTCCGCGCACCTCGCGAACGAGGAGCAAGCCGCATTCCTCGCGCAGCTCGTCGAGAAGGCGCTCGACGGCGTGAAGGGCAAGCAGATCACGCTGTGGGGCTGCGCCTTCAAGCCCGAGACCGACGACATCCGCGAAGCGCCCGCCGTCCGGCTCGCGACGGCGCTCCTCGAGCGCGGCGCGAAGGTAGTCGCGCACGACCCCGAGGCCGGCCCCAACTTCGCAAAGCTCTTCGGCGACAAGCTCGTCGTGAAGGACAGGGACTACGACGCGCTCGACGGCTCTCACGCGCTCGTCCTCTTGACCGAGTGGCGCAGCTACCGCGCGCCGAACTTCGCCGAGATCCATCGCCGGCTCGTGCCGTCCAAGGGCGCGCCGGCCGTCCTCGTCGACGCGCGCAACATCTGGCGCCCCGCCGAGGTACTCCGCGCAGGCCTGCGCTATCAGGGGATCGGCGTGGCGGTTCAAAAGGCGGTCGATCGACCGTCGCAGCGTTAGTCTCGGGAGATCTCGCATGCGATGGCTCGTCACCGGCGGCGTCGGCTTCATCGGCAGCCATCTCTGCCGTGCGCTCCTCGAGCGTCGCGATCGCGTCTGCATCCTCGATGACTTCAGCAAGGCGCCGTATCCGACGGCGCTGAAGCGGAAGAACGAGGAGACGCTGCGCCGTGATTTCCCCGCCGCGGTGGAGGTGGTCGAGGGCTGCGTGACGAACCCCGAGCTCGCGACAGAGCTCATCGCGCGCACCGATGGAGTGGTCCATCTGGCTGGGCTCGCAGGAGTGCGTCCGTCGTTCGCCGATCCGGCGCGCTATGCGCGGGTGAACATCGAGGGCACAGCCAACCTGCTGGATGCCGCGCAGCGTGCAGGTCGCGAGCGCTTCGTGGTCGCGTCGAGCTCGTCGGTCTACGGCAACGCGACGCCGCTGCCGGCGGTCGAGGATGCACCCGCCATCGTCCCGGAGTCTCCTTACGCAGCGTCGAAGCGCTCGGTGGAGCTGATGCTCTCGTCGATGCTGCGCAAGACACCGCGCATGCGCTGCCCCGCGCTGCGCTTCTTCACGGTCTACGGTCCGCGCCAGCGTCCCGAGATGGCCATCACCACGTTCCTGCGGCACATCCTGGCCGGCAAGCCGATCACGATGTTCGGCGACGGGTCGATGCGTCGCGACTTCACGCACGTCGACGACATCGTTCGCGGCATCATCGCGGCGATGGACCACGCGCCCGAGGGTTATCGCCCTTTCAACCTTGGCTCGGGCGCACCCGTGACGTTGACCGACCTCGTGTCGGAGATGGGCAAGGCAGCGGGCCGAGTCCCCGAGGTGGTCCACGAGGCGGTACCGCTCGGCGACGTCGACGCGACGTTCGCGGACATCAGCCGAGCGAAGACCGAGCTCGGGTGGGAGCCGCGGATCAAGCTGGAAGCAGGCCTCGCGACCGTGGTCGACTGGTTGAAGACCGAGGGCTGAACGGGAGCCGGGTCACGCGCGCTTCGTTGCGCCGTCACGTCGGCGCGAGCGCGAGGACGCTCTTCAGGCGGGCTTCGATGGTGGGGTCGTCCTCATGCGGTTCTGGAGGGCGAATGCTGCGGCGAGGCCGCCGATGAAGCAGAACGAGAACCGCGTGGTTCGGCTTCGGCCGCGCTCGCTCGACCTCGAGCGCGTCGTCATGGACAGTCGCCAGCGCCACGGCTGCGGAGCTCCATTGCGCGTACCAAGCGCTGCCCTACTCCACGAAGCGCGTGCCCAGGAACGACAGATACACCCCCGGATTGTCCTCGAAGAACCTCACGAGATCCGGCTGCTCGATGGCGAACAGGTTCCCCTCGGCCGTCACCCTCGCCGAGCTCGGTGACGGCGCGGCCGTCCGCAGCGCGTCCACCTCGCCGACGAACGCCCCGGTCGTGAAGGGCTTCAGCTCACCCTCGGGGCAATGCAGCGTCACCGTTGCACCGGCGACGAGATACGCGTGACGCGGCACCTCACCGGCCTTCCACAGCACCTCGTTGTCGCCGCCGGTTCGCGGCACGAGATAGGTCTGGAGCTGGGTCTTCTGCGCGCTGGTGAGGGACGCGAGCACCGAGTTCTGCGCGAGGAGCTCCCATGCGCCGTCGCCGTCGTCGCGCACACGCACCAGCCGCTCGAGCCGCGCCAGCATCTCGCTGCCGCGCAGCGCGGCCAGAAAATCGTTGCGGTCGAGCGCGACGAGATCGACGTCGCTCTTGGCGATGACGTCCGCGCGTCGCGGCTGCTCGAGCAGGATCGCCATCTCGCCGAAGTAGTCGCCGGCGCGATAGCGCTTGATGGGCACCCCGTCGCGCACCACCTGCACGGTGCCCTTCACGATGATGTAGAAGCTGTCGCCCTTCGTGCCCTGCGTGACGACGTGCTCGCCCGCCGGCAGCGTCATCCGACGCGCGACCTGCAAGAGCGAGCGCGCGCGGGAGAGCGGCAGGTCGCGCAGGAAGTCGACCATGGAAAAGATGTCGAGGAGCTCGATGGCCTCGCTGAAGCGCGGAGCCGCCGACGGCTCGACGCGGATGGTGTGCTCGAGGCCTTCCCGCGCCGCGCGGAGGCCCTTGTCGGTCGGCACGTCCTTCGCGGCGATGTGCACGAGGTAGAGCCTCTTCTTCACGTCGTCGGAGAGCGCGGCGAGCGCGGTGATGGGCGTGTGCAGCGGCGGGATGCCGGCCTCGTGGAGGATGGCGCTGTGGTGCGCCGGGAAACCGATGAGGTCCTCGTAGCGCGCGGGATCGAGGATGCCCTTCTCGAACATGTCCGTGACGCGATCCGGATCGTAGAGCGTGTCGCCCGAGATCGAGATGCTGCGATTGCCGTAGAACGCATCGAAGCCGATGGTCGGGATCGAGTGCAGCGTGTAGCGGAACCAGAGCTCACCGCCGCGGACGTGCACCGGCGCGCCGATGCGCACGGGGTGGAACGAGAACGTGCGACGGAGCAGATCCCCGCTGAGGCCGGAGAGCGCCGAGTACTTCCGCAGGAACGAGCCGAGGATGTGCGGCGTCGTGTAGAGGTTGATCTGCGACTCCTCCAGGAGCTTCTGGAACGTCCCGGCGTCGTGATCGGCGTGGCAGTGCGTGAGGATGACGCCGTCGATGGTCTTCGGCGCGATGCCTCGCGCGTGAAGGTAATCGGTGGTGTCGGTAGGCGGGTCGACGAGGATGGCGCGTCCGCCCATCCAGAGGAGGAAGCCGGTCGTTTTCCCGCTGGGGTCGAAGCCGTGGCTGGCGCCGAGAACGGTAACGCCGAAGCTCGGCGCAGCCCACGACGCCGGGACGATGTCTGGATCGGTGCTCGCCTTGGAGGGAAGGCTCACCGTCGCGCCGACCACCGCGATGTCCTTGCCGTGGTCGCGGACCACCAGCGCGTCGCCGAGGTCGATGATCGAGACCCCTGGCGCGATGACCGCCTCGCGGTTCTCGACCTGGACGAACTCGACCAGGTCGTCGGCCTCGATGCGGCCGCGCCCCGGCACGGTGCGGAAGTACTCGCTCTCGCGCTGGAACCGGGGGCGGCGCGCCTCCGCGTAGCCGTCGGCGAACTCGCTGGCCAGGGGCTCGCCGGTCGGACCGAAGAGCGATTCCTGGAAGATCGCCCGGACGCGACGCTCGACGTCCTTGTTCAGGACCACCAGCCGGCAGCGGCGCTTCAGCAGGAAGAAGCTGTAATATGCAGGGAATTCGAACTCGGCGACGGAGAGCCCGCGACGACGGTCGAAGAGGTCCCGCGGCAGGACGTAGGCCACCGGGACGTCGAGCTTCAGCTCCATGACGTCCTTGATCGTCTCGGGCGGCATGCCGATCTGGATCGCTCCGATCGACGTGCGCACGTAATACCCGCCGCGCGGCAGCGCCAGCCAGGCGCCGGCCCGCGTGGCCGGCGAGATCGTCAAAGGTTCCTTGGCCCCATCGGTCATGAGGCCCGGAGCATATCGAAGCGTCCAAATCCCGGAAACGAAAGCTTTCTCAGCGGGTGACGGATGGTGATAGGACTTTAGGCGTGAGCGTCGTCGGGATCGATCTCGGTACGACCAACACGGTCGTCGCCTGCGTACGTTCGGGTAAGGTCCACGTCCTCGCCGACGAGCATGGCCTTCGCTTGCTCCCGAGCGTCGTGAGCTTCCACCCGAATGGTGAAGTGCTGGTCGGTCCGGCCGCGAAAGCGCGCCGCGTCATCGACCCGCGCCACACCGTCTACAGCCACAAGCGCCTCATCGGCCGCTCGTGGGGCAGCCCCGAGATCGCGCAGGCCAAATCGCGGTTCGCGTTCGAATTGAAGGAGGGCCCCGGTCAGGGACCGCTCATTCGCGCGCGGGGACAGGACTATACGCTGCCCGAGATCAGCGCGTTCGTGCTCAAGCGCACGCGCCAGATCGCAGAGACCGCGCTGGGCGGCCCCGTCGAGCGCGCGGTCATCACCGTCCCGGCGCACTTCAACGAGCTGCAGCGTGCGTCGACCAAGGTCGCCGGTCGCGTCTCCGGTCTCGAGGTCCTGCGCATCCTCAACGAGCCGACCGCGGCCGCGCTCGCCTACGGCCTCGGTCGCACCGGCAATGAGCGCGTCGCCGTCTACGACTTCGGCGGCGGCACGTTCGACTGCACGCTGCTCGATCTGAACGGCAACGTCTTCGAGGTCCTCGCCACCGCCGGCGACTCGTTCCTCGGCGGCGACGACGTCGACAACCTCATCGCCGAGCGGATGGCGGAGACGTACCTCAAGCAGCACCGCTACGACCCGCGCACCGACCCGCAGATGCTCGAGCGGCTGAAGACCACCGCCGAGGACATCAAGATGGTGCTCTCGACCGCCGAGAGCCACACCGTCGTGCTCAAAGAGTTCGGCCACGCGGCCGGCGGCTCCTCGGTCAACTACACGTTCACGATGACGCGCCGCGATCTCGATCACATGATCACGCCGCTCGTCGATCAGTCCTTCAAGGTCACGCAGGACGCGCTGGCGCTCGCGCGGCTGTCGCCGACGTCGTTCGACAAGGTCATCCTCGTGGGAGGTTCCACGCGGATCCCCCTCATCCGAAAGCGCGTCGAGGCGTTCTTCGGCGCGCCTCCGCTCGACCGCGTGAACCCCGACGAGGTGGTCGCGATCGGCGCCGCCATCCAGGCCGCTGCGCTCACCGAGGGAATGCGGAAGCGCAGCATCCCCGCGCCGCCCGGTGTCATCGGCCAGAAGCCGCGCACGCTGCCGGGCCTGAACGTCGAGGAGAACACGCAGACCGGCGTGCTCGAGGCGAGCGACCTCTCCGGAAAGCCGGGCGCCGCGTTCGGCAGCCAGCCGCCGAGCTTCGGCTTCCATCCCGCGTCGAGCCCGCCCCCAGCGACGCGCGAATTCGGCTCGAATCCACCGGCCGCGTTCGGAACGAGCGGCGCGACTGGCGCACGCACCGCGAACGCGATGCAGAGCGGCGGCCCACGCAAGATCACGAACCCCGGCGTCGCGCCCCAGACCCAGCCGATGGGCGCGCGCCCCGCTGGCCCCGCCAGCCCCGCCAGCCCCGCCAGCCCCGCCAGCCCCGCCAGCCCCCCCGGCCCCCCCGGCCACGACGACGATCCGTCGATCGCATCGTTTCCCGATCTCTCGGCGCCCACGCCCTTCGAGTGGTTCCCGACGTCGGGACAGCCCTCGTCCGGACCGCAGGGCGCCGCCGGCCAGTCGCGACCCGGTCAGCGCAATCCAACCACGTCGACGACGTCGACGACCTCCGAGCGAAGCTTCGGCGGCAACACCATCACCGCGACCGGCATGGAGCAGAACACGCTCACCGCCGCGATCGATCCGGCCACGTCGCTGCGCACCGCAAACCCGATGAGCGGTCCCGGCTTCGGCGCCATCGACGAGCCGCCGTCGCTCATGTCGACGCCGAGCGCAAGCGTCCCGAGCTTCCCGAGCATGGCGGGGTCGTCGTCGGGCGGTATGCCTTCGCCGATCGGCGAGCCCGAAGCGTTCGGCGACGACGTCCCCGGCGGTCAATTCGGCGCGGTACGCGACATGTCGCTGATCTCGTCGAGCGGTGTCGGAGCGCCGAGCGGCGGGCGGCCCGGCTCCAACGTCGATCTCGGCTTCGGCCACGTCTCCGAAGACCTCTCGCTCGTCTCGACGTCGAGCGCGACGGCGCACTTCGACAACGACGCGCGCAAGCAGGCATTCGACAGCTACGAGGACGAGACCGAAGCAAACGTGATGGAGGGCGGCGGTAAGGGAGGGACGATGAGCCTCGATCCCGTCGCCAATCCGAACGCGCGCGGCGTGCCTGCACTGCAGGGCGGTCATGACGACGCGGCGGATCTTCCCACGCTCGCGCAGCCCACCGATCTGCCTTCGGTGGTGGGTGGTGTCGGTCGTCCCGGCGGCAAGCGACCGGAGATCCGCAAGCCGGGTCAGCTCGGCATGACGGCGACGGGCGGCGGAACGATGGCGGGCAAGCCGCCGCCGAAGATGGCGCCTCAGCCCTTCGGTCCGATGGAGCGAATGGGCGAGGCACCTCCGTCGCGCACGGCGGCAATGCAGTCGCAGTCGCAGTCGCAGCCGCAGGCGCGACAGGCGGCCCCCTCGGCCCCCTCGGCGCCCGCGAGCCGGCCGGCCGCGCAGACGCAGCAGGCGCAGCAGGCGCGGCCCAATCAAGGTGCGCAAGGTCCGCAAGGTCCGCAAGGTCCGCAAGGTCCGCAAGGTCCGCAAGGTCCGCAAGGTCCGCAAGGACAGCCCGCGCGTCAGCCCTCGGGCGCGCCGCCGGCGCAGGCGGGCGCGATGCCCGCGCGAAGCGGCGCTTCGCTCAACCAGACCGCGCCGATGAACCAGCAGTCGCCCGCCGCGCGCGCACCGGGCGCGGCCACGCCGTTCGGATCGGCTCCGCCCGCGGCGTTCGGCGCAGGCCCGCCCGGGGCGTTCGGATCCGCGTCGCCCGCCTTCGGTCAAGGCCCTGCTCCGCAGACGCAGGTGTTCGGGTCGGCACCGCCGCCGGCCGTTCAGCACCACATGCAACAGCAGCCGCAACAGCAGGCCTTTGGCTCCGTGCCGCCCGGCGCCTACGGCGGCGGTCCGCCGGCGGGCGCCTCGCAGCCGCCGATCTTCGGCGCGTACCAGTCGTCGCCGCCCGAGGCGCCGCTCGACGTGAACGCCATGGGCCAGGACTTCAATCCGAGCACGCAGGTGATCCCCGGCTCTCCGGGAATGCCGCAAAACCTCGGTTTTTCAGCCCCCGTTCTCGTCGACGTCACGCCGCGCGGCCTCGTGGTCGAGACCGCGGGCGGCTACGCGGACACGATCATCCCGCGCAATTCGAAGATCCCGTGCGAGCGAACGCGTCGTTTCGCCACCGGTCGCGACATGCAGACCGTCGTGCGGGTCCGCGTCGGTCAGGGCGAGAGCCCGCAGTTCGGACAGAACACGTTCCTCGGCGAGGTCGAGCTCTCCGGTCTCCGTCCGGCGTCGCGTGGGGAGGTCACCGTTGCCGTCACGTTCGAGGTCGACGCCGACGGGACGCTCCGCATCCGCGCTCGCGACGTGCAGACCGGCCAGGAAGCGCGCGCGACGCTGCAGCTCATCGGCGTCGCCGACGAATCGTCGGTCGTCATGATGATCAACCGGTTCGCGCAGCAACCGGTCGTCGGTACCGAGACCCCGCGTGGTCCCACGCACTGAACGCGGCGATGGACGGCGACTCGATCAGGCAGTGGCTCTCCGTCCTCGACTCGATCTCGTACTACGACCTGTTCCGCATCCCCCGTGAGTCCACGCCGGACGCGCTCCGCGATGCGTTCCACGCCTTCGCAGAGGACTTCCACCCCGACGTCCACCACTGGCGGCACCCCAACGAGCAGGCGGCCATCAGTTACATCTTCAAGCGCGGCACCGAGGCGTATCGCGTGCTCTCGGATCCGATGCTGCGCGTGCGTTACGACGAGGCGCTGTCGAACGGCATCCTGAGGCCCGAGCAGCTCATCGTGGAGATCGACGGGCCGCGATCGCAGTCGATGGCGCCCGGCGGCGGCGGCACGGGCGGCGGCGGCAATCGCCTGGTCGACAAGGTGCGAACGCCCGGCGCACGTCCGTTCGTGCTGCGCGTCGAGGAGCTCGCGAAGAAGGGCGACCCTCAGCAGGCCAAGCTGCAGCTCGTGATGGCGATGCACATGGATCCGAAGAACCCCGCCCTCGAGGCGTACGGGAAAGAGCTCGACGAGGCGATCAAGGCGAAGGCCGCGGAAGCGAAGAAGACCTGGAAGAAGTGACGTCTTCGGGTGTTACCCGCCGGGCCATGGTAGTTTGGGCGACAACGTGACGACCCTCACGGCGACCAGCAAGAGCGGCAGCACCGGCAAGAGCGGCAGCACCGGCAGCAAGCGCAAGCGCAAGCGCTGGAGCGACGCGCTCTTCGTCCCGCTCCTCGCCGTCTCGACCGCGCTCCTCGTGGCCACGATCTACTGGACGTTCATCAAGGCGCCGATCGAGGCGCAGATGGGCATCGTGCAGAAGATCTTCTACTTCCACGTGCCGAGCGCGTACGCGATGTACATCGGCGCGACCGCTTGCTTCATCGGGTCGGTGATGTACCTGCTGAAGCCGACCGACGCGCGTGACGCGCTGGCGCGAGCAGGCGCCGAGGTGGCGATCATCTTCGGCGCGATCGTCCTCATCACGGGGCCGCTGTGGGCGGCGAAGGCGTGGGGCTACTTCTGGACCTGGGACCCGCGGCTCACCACGGCGATGCTGAGCTGGCTCGTCTACGTCGCCTACAGCGTGCTGCGCGGCTTCTCGGGTGACGGACCCGGCGAGCGGAAGTTCGCCGCCGCGCTGGGGATCCTCGGCGCCGCGAACCTCCCCATCATCCACTACAGCGTGCAGAAGTGGGGCGGGCAGCACCCCATGGTCGTCACGGGCAAGGGCGGCGGGCTCCAGCACGTCGACATGAAGATCGCGTTCTGGCTCGGGATGATCGCCTTCACGTTCTTCGCGGCGACGCTCCTGTGGGCACGCGTGCGCCTCGAGATGGTGCGCAGTCGCCTCGACCGCGCCGAAGAAGACGCCATCGACCTCGGGCTCGATGATCGGACGGAGACATGATGCACACACTCCAGCAGCCGGCGGATCGCGCCACCGAGTTCACCACCGTCGCGAGCAGTGAGCACTACGACGGCTCGACGCTGATGGTGGCCGCGTACGCCGCGATCTGGGTCCTGCTCATGGCCTGGATCTACTTGCTCTGGCGCAAGCAGGCGATGCTTGCCGCGCGCCTGGACGGTCTCGAGAGGTCCATCGATCGCGCCGCTGCGGCGGCGACAGAGAAGAAGGCCTCGAAGGCGCAGGCGTAGCGATGGGGCTCCCGACGTCCGAACACATCCTCTTCATTCCCGCGGTGCTGCTCGTGGGGATCGTGATCGGGTGGGTGCTCGGGGGGCGGGCGGCGAGGGAGAAGCTCGCGGAGAAGGCGAAGCGCGCGCGGGAGTGAGCGCGGGTGGAAGCGCGTCCGGTGGCGCGCCCGGTAAAATAGCGTACACACGTACTGTTTTAACGGTACGTGTGTACGGCATTTATGAGTAGCCTCACTTCCCACGTCCAGTCCCCTGCCCTGCGGAGTCACACGCCCAAGGGGGCGCGCGCGCGCGGGAAGATCGTGCGTGTGGCGGAGGGGTTGCTCGCCTCGACCGGGTTTCACGGGACCAGCATGCGCGACGTCGCCGAGGCGGCGGGGCTACCGCTGGCATCGGTGGTCTATCACTTCGCGAAGAAGGAGCAGCTCTACGCCGCGGTGCTCGCCGAGATCGCCGAGCACCTCGTCTCCGTGATGACACGCGCGCTCGAGGACGAGGATCAGCCGTGGGCCACGCGCCTCGATACCATCGTCCGTAGCCTCGTCGCATGGACCGCGACCCATCCGGGACGCGTGAAGCTGCTCCTCCGCGAGCTCCTCGACAATCCCGCCCGCATCGCGCGCGCGCGCGCGTCGAGGCTCCCGCTGGCGCCGGTGCTGCTCCGGCTCTCGGAGTTCGTCGCGGCGGGCGTGCGCGCAGGCGCATTCCGCCCCGTCGTTCCCGAGACGAGCGTCCTCTACCTGGTCGGCGCCGTGAGCTACTTCGTCGCGGCGCGGCCCACGGTGCGACGCATCGTCGGGCCGGCGCGCTACGGCCGCATGTCGTCGTCCTACGAGCGCGAGGCCATCGGCTTTGCGCGCCGCATGTTCCTCGCTCTAGAGCCCGAGGTTTACGTCCATGGAAGCGAAGACTCAGATCTCCCTGATGAAGCGCGCAATCGCACACGTCGAAGCCCGAACGACCGACGCGGATACGGAGCGCGGCCCGACGACTCTTCGCGCCGCGGCGTACCTCGGTGAAGAGCGCCTCGCCCGCGAGCAAGAGCGCATCTTCCGCTCGCCGCCTCTGGCGGTGGCGCATTCGTC
>JAYTOQ010000555.1:0-2893 GCA_043747665.1 Polyangiaceae bacterium
GCCGCGAGGTCGCCCTCCGTGGGCAGCTCGATGTTCACGCTGAGCCGATCGGCGTAGCGGCCGGCCTGGTCGAGGAGCCCTTGGCTCGCGCCGGGGGGCGCCTTCAGGTGGATGTACCCGCCAAAGGCGTGCTCCTCGCGCAGCGAGCGCGCGACGCGACCGAGCTGCTCCATCGTGTAGTCGGGGCTCTTGATGACTCCGGAAGAGAGGAACAGGCCTTCGATGTAGTTGCGCTTGTAGAAATCTAGCGTGAGGGTCACCACCTCTTCGGGCGTGAATCGCGCGCGCTCCACGTTGCTCGACATGCGGCTCTCGCAGTAGCGACAGTCGTAGATGCAAAAGTTCGTCAGCAGGATCTTGAGCAGCGACACGCAGCGCCCGTCGGGCGTGTAGCTGTGACAGATGCCGGTGCCTTCGGCGTTGCCCATGCCGCCGTCGGGCGTCTTGCGCCGCGAGCCGCCGCTCGCGCAAGACGCGTCGTGCTTCGCCGCATTCGCGAGCACCGTGAGCTTGCGCTTCAATTCCATAAGACGCGGAACGGAAGGACGTGGGGCGCGATCACGTCAACGGCAAGGCGTCGTCTGCGCTGACGCTTGCTGCGGCTCCCCACTTCGAAAGCAGGACCGCCGAGCGCAGCCCCCATCAGCGCGCTGGCAGCCCCGACGGTCATCACCGCCCAGCCGATGCGCTGCTTGCTCCACCCGAAGTCTCTCGCCATCGGCTTCAGCAACGAGCTCGCCATGTGCAGCCCGAGCTTGAAGGTCAGCGCCACGACGAGCACCGCGCGCGCCTTCTCGTCCAGCGTGTGCCGCACGAGCCCCCGCACGCTGGAGGGCCGCGCCGCCTTCGCTCGCGATCGCCACGAGCGCGGCGCATCCAAGCAACGTCGCGCGCTCGCCGAGCCGCTCCACGAGCAAGAGCAGCGCCGCTCCCCCGATCAGCATCCCGAGCCGATAGCCAGCCACCTGGGCGGTGTTCCCGTAGCCGCGATCGCAAACGCTGCGACGCAGAGGGTCAGCGCCATCTCAGCGCTAGGATGAGCCCGTGGGCATGAGGCCGCAAACGCGGGGAATCTGCAGCTTTCGCCCAGAGGACCTTCAGCTGCCACGGCAGCTGGAGCCAAGCGAGCGCTGCGATCGCCGCGTAGCTGTAGCCCTGCTCGCGCAGGACCACCGGCAGGTACTCCGTCGCGAAGCCGAACGGGATATCCTGCGCTGTGTACAAGAACGAGAGAGCGACGACGATCGGCGCGCGGCCTACGGGGCGCGGCGATCGTGGCGACCGCGTGCTTGCTGTTCCGGACAAAAAAAGACCCTTTCGTCCAAGTTCTTTCAGGCGGCCGCAAGGCCAACTATAAGCGATGAGAATGACCTCGGAGGCCAAGCCGAGCGATCCCAGCGAGGCAGGCGGGACGCGATCGCCGCGTCCCGCGCTGGTGATGCTCCACGGATTCGCCCTCGATTCGCGCATGTGGAAGCGGCAGGTCGACGCGTTCGCCGCGGACTATCGCGTCCTCACGCTGGATCTGCCGGGCTTCGGTCCGCAGGCGCGCGAGGTCGGAGAGGTCGATCCCGCCGCAGGGGTCCTCCGCGCGCTCGACGTCGCGAAGATCGATCGCGCGCACCTCGTCGCCAATTCGTTCGGCGCGGCTGTCGCCGCCGACTTCGCGCTGCAGCATCGCGATCGCGTGCGCTCCCTCACCTTGAGCGGGCCGCTGCTCCTCGGACGCCGGACCGGGATCGACGCCTGGCCACGCTGCGTCGCGCTCGCTGCCGAGGGCGATCGCGCCACCGCCGCCGAGATCTGGCTCGATGACCCGCTGTTCGAAGGTCTCCGCCAAGACGAGGAGCTCTTCGAGGAGCTCCGTCAGATCGTCCTCGACTACGGCGGCGGGCACTGGACCGGCAAGGTCTCGTCGCGCTGGAGCGATCCCGACCCGGTGCCGAGCCTCCGCAAGCTCGATGTCCCGTCGCTCGTCATCTCCGGCGAGATGGACATCCCCAGCTTCATGATCATGGCCGAGGCCTACGCGCGGACGCTGCCGCACGCGCGCCGGGAGATCATCCAGGGCGCAGGACACCTCGCGAACATCGAGCGCGCCGACGAGTGGAACGCGCTTCTTCGCGACTTTCTGAAGAATCTTTGACCCCTCGAGCGGCTTTTTGCGGCTTTTCCCGCAAACCGCTTGCGAAGTGCGCGGTTATGCGTAAAGTACGCGCTCCCTGGCCCCCGGAAGGTGGCTCGGGCACCCAGAAAGCGCAAGCGTTCTGAGTGGTTCCCGTCTCAGACCGCCGTAACGGCTTCTTCTTTCCCCCGCCCCCCGCGGGATCGATAGAGGAAGTACGACGGGGTCGGAAACAGTCGGGCAGTTTCTCCTCCTGAAACGGGAGAAACCGGCACCGGCGGAAGGTCCGAAGAAGACAATGGTCTCGAAGGCGATCGCCCGCTTTTCGCGCATCAGTCCGCGCAAAGCCCGAATGATTGTGAACCTCGTCCGCGGCCGTCAGGCTGGCGAGGCGCTCCAGCTCCTCCAGTTCACGATGAAGGCCGGCGCGCCGGTCATCGCGAAGCTGATCGAGAGCGCGGTCGCGAACGCGCGGACCACGAGCCCGGGCGTAGACCTCGACTCGCTGTTCGTCGAAACGGCCTTCGTCGACAAGGCCCCGAACAAGCACATGCGCCGCTGGCGTCCCCGAGCAATGGGTCGTGCGACCCGGATCCAGAAGGGCCTCAGCCACATCACCATCCACCTCGGCACGCGCGAGTAGCGAGCAAGAACGAACATGGGTCAGAAAGTTCATCCGTACGGCTTCCGCCTCGGCGTCATCAAGACGTGGAACTCGAAGTGGTTCGAGGACAAGAACTACGCAAAGTGGCTTCACGAGGACATGCG
>JAYTOQ010000556.1:0-3733 GCA_043747665.1 Polyangiaceae bacterium
CGCACGCGACGACAGCGTCACCGCGCGCCGCTCCTTCTCGTAGCCGACAACCACGACGTAGCCGGCCCCGCAACTACGTCATCGACGGATGGCTTACGATGGACCTACTCTTTCGCCCTGCGGATCGAGATGACGGTTGCGAGTGGACGGCGACTTGCCTTGATCAGCGCGACGAGTTCGTCAACGAGTGGACGCGCTTGTGAAGCAAGGCCAGCGGACAGGAGCGAGCGCACTGCATCGACGAGCGCCTCTGCCTTCGCGGCGCTCGCGTCTTCGCCGAACACACGCTGGACGTGCTCCGGAGAGTCGATTCCGAGAGCGGCGCCGTCGACGTTATCGGAGCCCGTCGCGGGCGTGGCGGAGTGCACCGCACGGCCCTCGTCGCAGCCCTGGTTGGGCCAACGTTTGGCCCACTTTGCGCCTATCTCTTCGGAATCATTGCGGAGAGCAAGGGATTCGAACCCTTGGTAGCTTTCACTACACCTGATTTCGAATCAGGCACCTTCGGCCACTCGGTCAGCTCTCCACCGCGGAAATTCGTCCATCGGGGGCCGCGTGTCAAGCGGTGCTGCGCCTCAGCGGGTCGTCGAGGCTGCCGCTACGGGCGGGCGGGCGGCGGCGGCGGGCTCAGCACGGTGCCGGGACGGCCCACGCGCCGCGTGTCGTCGCCCGCAGGGATCACGCGGTCGCCGTTGATGTCCTCGACGTCGAGAACGACCTCGACCGCGAGCTTCGCAGGCTCGTAGGTGCGAAGGCCGAGGTCGAAGCCGACGATGCCGGCAGTCACGCTCGGGATGAACGGCGACAGCAGCGGATCGGGCTGGGTCGAGCGGTTCTGCACGTTGAACGCGCGGTTGTAGAGCGCTGGCCCCACGAACGCGCTGTCCATCGCAGGCGGGCGCTTCTGGATCTCCATCACCGTCCCGAGATCGACGGCCATCTCCACGATGTCGTCCGGGGTCAGGATGCCCTCGACGCGGCCCTTCGCGGGAACGATGAAGAAGCGATCGATGCCGCTGAAGTTCGGCGTCGTCGCTTCGTCTCCGACGACGACGCCCGGCGAGTAGCGCACGAACTCGTTCCACGGATCGAGGAGCAGCTCCACGGTGTGCGGCTTGTCGTCGAGATTGGAGAGCGTGAAGCGCGCCGTGATGCGGGTGTCGCCTGCGAGATCGAAGGGCGGACGCGGATACGGATCGGCGGCCCCTTTCGGTACCTCGGCGTCGGTCGGCTTGCGGAGCGGCAGCGGCACCGGCAGGAACGTCTCGTAGATCTGCATCTGGCCGTCGTCGTAGGTCGGCGGCGCCGTCTCCAGCATCCCGAGCACCACGGGCGGAATGACCTGCGTCTCACCCTTGCTCGCGCATGCGCCGACCGAGACGGTGCCCGTGAGCAACAGCACGAGTGACAGACCGAGGTTGCGAGCAGCCATTCGTGCCTCCAGCTTCGAGAGTAGCTCAGCTCCCGAGCACGCGATACAAGCCCTGGCGGCTCACGCCGAGCGAGCGCGCGGCCTTTCGCTTGTTGCCATCGGCGCCGGCCACGGCGCGGCCCACCAGCTCTCGCAGCTCTGCGCGATGGCGTGCACGTAGGGCGGCCAGCGACGTTTCCTTCACGACCGCCCCGCCGTTACGCGGGGCCCCGCCCCGTGCCGTCAGCGACGACCCGATGGCCGCGGCGAGCTCCGTCCGGCCGATGACGAGCCCTTCGACCATCGTCGCCGCCACGCGGAGGACGTTCGCGAGCTCGCGGACGTTGCCCGGCCACGCGTGCTCCGAGAGGAGCGTGAGCGCGGGCACGTCGAGGCGATGGTCCCTGGTCGCCGCCTCGCGCGCGAGCAACGCGCGCGCGATCGCCGGGAGGTCCTCGGGTCGTTCGCGCAGGGCCGGGACGCGAACGGTGATGGCGGCGAGGCGGTAATACAGGTCCTCGCGGAAGGTGCCCTCGGTCACCATCTGCGCGAGGTCACGATGCGTCGCCGCGATCACGCGCACGTCGACCACGCGCGACTTCGTTCCGCCCACAGCGCGTACCTCGCCGTCCTCGAGGACGCGGAGGAGCTTCGCCTGCATGGCCGCGCTCATCTCCCCGACCTCGTCGAGGAAGAGCGTGCCGCCCTCGGCCTCGACGAAGAGGCCGCGACGCGATCGCTCCGCGCCCGTGAACGCCCCGCGCTCGTGACCGAAGAGCTCCGCTTCGAGGAGCGGCTGCGGGATGGCCGCGCAGTTGATGGCGACGAAGGGCGCACGCACACGCGGCGAGATGGCATGACCAAAGCGCGCGAAGAGCTCCTTGCCCGAGCCGGTCTCCCCGGTGAGTACCAGGCTCGCGGTGGACTTCGCCGCGCGCGCCACCGTCGCTACGGCCTTCATCAGCGACGGCGAATCGCCGGCGATGCCGACCTCGTCCTTCGCCGTCAGGACCTCGTCCCCGACCGCCACTTCGGTCTCGGCGCGCTTGGTCTGGCGCAGCGCCGCGGTGCGCTGCTCCACCTGACGCAGCGTGCGGAGCATCGTCTTTCGGTACTCGGGCGGCGTGCGATCGACGAGCCGCGCTCGGAGCATGACCAGCGAGTTTCGCGCGAGCTGGCCGATCGGCTCCGGCTCGGTTACGAGCGCGGCGTAGGCCTCGTGCTCGATGCGCGCCGCCGATCCGGTGGCGCACGCGAGCGCCCCTAGCCACCGGAGGAGCCAAGCGTCGGGCGATCCCGCGCGCGCTGCGATGGCGAGGCCCTGCGCAGCATGCGCGCGCGTACCGCCCTTCGCGGCGGCTGCGGTGAGCGCGATCGCCACCCGCTCCGCTTCGAGGAACCGTCCGCGCTGCATGAGCGAGAGTGCGCGGATACGCTCGAGGGAAAAGCGCAGCGGCGACTCGAGACCCCCGATGGCAAGCCCCTCGTCGATCAGGGCCTCCACTGCTTCGGCCCTCGCGCCCGCCACGAGCGCGAGCCCCGCGCGGAACGCCAGGAGCTGCGCGCGCTGCCACCCCGACTTGAGCGCGTCCTCGTCGAAGGCGTCGAGCAGCGAGCGAGCGTCCTCGTAGGCGCCCATGTCCGTGAGCGTGAGGAGGCGCGCCGAGACCAGCGTCCACTCGGCGTTCGCGGCGCGCCTGGGACCCGGCAGCTCGCCGGCGCGATCGAGGATCCGTAGCGCCAGGTCGAAACGACCTGCAGCGCGATGCGCCATGGCAGCGTTGTAGAGTACACGCAATGCGCGAACGCGCGGCACCGCATCGAGCGGCATCGCGAGCAGGATGTCGAAGGCCTCGCGCGCCCGCTCGTCGTCGCCGACGCGCGAGAGGAGGAGCGCGTAGTCGGAGAGCACCGCCGCCCCGGTGCGAGCATCACCGCTGCGCTCGGCGAGCTGGCGGGCCCTCGCGGCGTGCTTCAGCCCGGCCACGTAATCGCCGCGCGCCCGCAGGATCTCCGCGAGGGCCAGCTCCGCGAGCGCCGTCTCGCGCGTCGAGCCAGCGGCGCGCGCGATCCGCCGCGCTTCCTCTGCGAGTCGCTCGGCCTCGTCGCCCTTGTCGTCGTAGAGCAGCGCGAGCGAGAGGAGCCGGCGCGACTCTGCGCGCGCCGACTCCTCGGTGCGGGCGCGACCGCCGTCGGCAGCGCGGCTGCGGCTCTGGTCGGACACGCGCACCGCCTCTTCGGCGAGCACGCGAGCGCGACCGAAGTCGCCCGCATCGAACGCGTCGCGGGCCTGCGCGAGCGGGGCGTTGACGCGCTTCGAGG
>JAYTOQ010000557.1:0-8236 GCA_043747665.1 Polyangiaceae bacterium
TCCGCGGCCTCGAACAGCGTGGCTCCGCCGCCCTTGGCCTTCATCGTGCCATTCGCCGACGTCAGCGACGTGGGCACGGCGATCGGCATCCGGACCTTCTCGACCACCGTCTCGCGCAGATCACGATCCGCGATCGACAGCTCTACCTTCGCCTCGGGATCAGCGAGCGCCGACTCGACGTCGAAGGTGAACATCACCTTCTTCACCTCGCCAGGCTGCATGTTCGAGATGTCGAACCGGCCCTCGTGGAGGAGCAGGCCGTCACCCGACAGGTTGCGCAGGTTCACCTGCGTCTCGAAGCTGCGGCCCTTGCCGACGTTCTTCACCGAGAGGTAGAGCGCGAGATGCTCGCCCTTCTGGACCTTGCCGTCGCCGTTGCCCTTGCGGGAGTCGGCGATCTGGTAGCTGTACGCGAAGAGCGGCCGCTCGAGCGCCTTCACCGCGACCCGCAAATTCGTGGGCGCGGGCGCTCGGCCACGCGCCTCGTCGAACTTCACGCTGATCGCGTCCTGACGCGAGAGCGTGTCGCGCGGGATCTTGCAGGTGCGCGGCGCGTTCGCAGGCGTGACCGCGGTGCTGCCCGCCTTGTGACCCTCGATCTCGCACCAGCCGAGCGGGATGGTGGCGGTCCTCGTCTTGCCCGCCTCCAGCTTGCCGATGACGAGCTCCTTGTTGTCGTAGAGCGCGTTATCGCTCTTCGTGACGGCAGCGAGGCGGTTCAGCGTGACGGTGCCCTTGTTGGTGACAGTCACTTTGAGGTGCATCGGGTCGCCGGCGTTCACTTCGTTGCCCGCGCGATCGGTCTCGACCTTCACGTCGACGTTGGGCGGCGGCGCGCTGGCGGGGGCCGGCTGCACGTCGGCGGGAGCGTCGCTCCAGTCGATGCCGAGGCTCTGGAGATCGTTACCGACCTTCGCGAGCTCGGCGGTGCGCGTATCGTTGATGACCTGCTTCGCGGCCTTGAGCTGCTCGAGGCGCTTGCCGTGCGGAAGCTTGGCGACGACGTCGCGCGCGAACTTCACCGGGAAGTCCTTGCTCGGGAAATCGTTGCCCATGACCTCGTCGGGATCGCCGCCGCGCTCGCGGAGCTCGCGACGCAGGCCCTCGGGGAGGTTGTAACGCACCACCTCCTGCGGCTTCTGACCCTCGCGGATCTTGGCGTTCTGCAGCGTGCGCGCAAGATCGCGCTCCTTCAGCATCGTGCCGGTGTCGACGGTGAGGTCCATCTCCTGCGTGTCGGCGGTCATCGGGTCGAGCTCGATGTCCGGCGTGACGCCCGTGCCCTGGATGGAGATGTCGCCGGGCTCGGTGAGGTACTGCGCGATGGTGAGCTTGAGCGCGGCGCGATCGGGGAGCTCGGTGAACACCAGCTGGACCGAGCCTTTGCCGAACGTGGTCTCACCAATGATGACGGCGCGGTCATGGTTCTTCAGCGCGCCGGCGACGATCTCGCTCGCGCTCGCCGACGATCCGTTCACGAGCAGCGCGATCGGGTAGTTCGGCTCGGTGCCCTCGGGGTGCGCGACCTTCTCCTCGCGATCCTCTCCGGAGCCAGGATTTCCCACGGTCGCGACGATCGGGCCGCTCACGAGGAACTTGTCGGCGACGCGGGCCGCCTGCTCGAGCAGCCCGCCGGGGTTGCCGCGGAGGTCGAGGACGAGCCCCTTCAGCTCGCCGTTCGCCTTCATCTTCGCGAGCGCGTCGTCGAGGTCCTTGGCGGTGTTCGCCTGGAACTGCTTGAGGCGCACGTAACCGATGTTGTCGGCGAGGAGCTTGCTCTCCACGCTCGCGACTTTGATGACCTCGCGCGTCAGCTCGAAGGGCTTCGGCGTCTGGAAGCCGTCGGGCCCGTCGCGGCGCATCCACACCGTGACCTTGGTGCCGGGCACGCCGCGGAGATGCTGCACGGCCTCGTTGAGGCCCATGTTCAGCGTCGACTCGCCGCCGATCTTCATGATGCGGTCGTACTTCTTCACGCCGGCGCGGAAGGCGGGCGTGCCGGGCATCGGGTTGATGACCGTGAGCTGCTGGTCGCGGATGGAGATGACGATGCCGAGACCACCGAACTGGCCGGTCGTCGAGAGGCTCATCTCCTTGTACGCTTCGGGCGACAGGAGAACGCTGTGCGGGTCGAGCGTGTGGAGCATGCCGTTGCACGCCGCGTATTCGACCTCGCGGAGATCCACCTCGGTGCCCTTCAGGTTCTCCTGCACGAAGCCGAAGACCTCGCGGAGGCGCGCGCTCACGTCCCAGAGACCGAGCACGTTGTCGACGCGGAACTCACGCTCCTGCGTGTCGACACGCACCTTCACGGTGGGCTGGTTCTCGTCATGCAGGACGATGACCTGCGCGACGTCGCGCTGCACGTAGTTGAGCGAGGACAGCAGCATGTCCTTGGGCTTCACGCGCTTCGGGTCGACGTACTTGTCCCGGACGTTCTTGAGGACCTCGTTCACCACCTTCAGCTGGGTGAGGTCGTAGTTGGCCGGGGTGTGCGTCTTCCCGTTGGCGTCGGTGGCCGCGGCGCTCGCAGGTGCGAGCCCGTCCCAAAGCCCATTGCCGTGAAGGCGAAAGGCTAGGAAGGCGGCGATACCGAAGGCAGCGAAAAGCGCGATGAACTTGAGCGCGCGTGCGAAAAAACGCATCGGGTCCAGTATAGACGCGCGAACCGGCCATCTGGACCTAATCGCGCACCGGAATTGTCGGAGTTTAGGTCAGCCCTTGCGGATCACGGCGATGTAGAACCCGCCGAGGACTGCGGCAGGCGAGTCGCAGAGCAACCGCTCGGCACGACGAAGTATTCCTCGCACCCCGGGGACGCGCATCGCAGCCGCGACCGGAGTAACGATGCGGATGCCGCGCGCCGCTTCGATGCGCGTGTTGGGCGGCAGGATGCGGCCGAGAACCCAGGGAGCGTCGAATCGCGTGTAGACAGCACTCTCTCGGGTGCGGTCGCTGATCTTCCCGGCAGGCCCAAGGCGCTTCGCGAGACCGCGGAGGCTGATCGGATTGTAGAACTCGGCGAGGATCACGCCGCCCGGTCGCGTGACCCGCGCCATCTCGGCGAGCGCCTTTCCGATGTCGGGAATGTGCGCGAGGACCTTGAACGAGCACGTCACGTCGAACGACGCGTCGTCGAACGGAAGCGCGGTCACGCTCCCCTCCTTCACCTCGAGACCGCGCGCCTTCGCGAGCTCCAGCATGCCCGGTGAGAGATCGATGCCCGCGGCGCGACGTGCGAATTCGGCGAGGCGCTCGAGGATCAGCCCAGTGCCGCAGCCGCACTCCAGGATGTCGCGACCGGTGCCGTAGCGCGCGCACAGATCGACTTCGAGATCGTCGACGAGGGCGTGATAGCCGTCACCGTCATTGGGGCGGCGATGCTTCTCATAGCTCTTGCTGAACTCGTCGTAGTAGGCGCGGTTCGCGTCGTGCGAGCCGTCGCCCGGAGCACCTTGCTGCTGCATCGACCCGTGAAGCTAGCACGAGGCGGCGCTACTGCGCCTTCGCGAGCATGCCCACGATGCGTGTGACGCGACCACGGAGCTCGGGGCCCTTCGGGATGAAGTCGTGGGCGCCGAGCTCCAGCATCAGCTGCACGTCGGTCGGCGATCCGCCTGCGCTCATGGCGACGACGGTCGAGGCGTCGACGAGGTGCACGCCGCGCAGATACGTGAAGAGCTCGAAGCCGCTGGTCTTCGGCATCATGAGATCGAGGAAGACGAGGCGCGGCGGCTTCTTGCGGAACGCATCGAGCGCCTGCTGCGCGTCGCGAGCGACGGTGATCTCCGCGGTCGGAGCCGCTTGCTTCACGTACATCGCGACGAGGCGCCCGATGTCGGCATCGTCATCGACGATGAGCACCGTGAGCGCAGCGGATGCAGCTTGTGCGTCCTCGCGCGCGAGGCCTTCCCGCACGGATCGCAGCTGCCAGACCACCGCGTCCATGGACTGCGGGCGCTCGGTCGGCTCCTTGGCGAGGAGCTGGTCGACGAGCTCGCTCAGGCGCCTCTGCACGCCGGCGATCTCCTCGAGCTTCGGCGGGCTGACGCCGGTGTGCATCAGGACGAGGTCGAGCGTGTTCTCGGCGATGAACGGCAGACGACCGGAGAGCACGCGGAACGCCAGCACACCGAACGCGTAGGCATCGACGAAGTGCCAGCCGGCGTTCGCGAACTTCGGCGTGATGATCTCCGGCGCCATGTACGCGGGCGTGCCGGCGACGATGCCTCCGTCGGGCTCGTAGGCGGCGCGCACCAGACCGAGGTCGGTGAGGACCACTCGTCCGCTCGCCGAGAGCAGCACGTTCTCGGGCTTCACGTCGCCGTGCGAGATGCCCGCGCGATGGACGGCGGCGAGGCCGTCGGCGATCGCCACCAGCACGTCGAGGCGCTCGGCGAGCGGGAGGCCTGCGCCTTCGAGGCGTTCGAGATGGTGCGCGAGGGTGACGCCGGAGACGTGCTCCATCACCATGTAGTCGACGCCTTCGTGAGACCCGAATGCGTAGACGCCGACGACGCCGGGATGCCGGATGGCCGCCAGACCTTGCGCCTCGGGGCGGACCGAGTGCGGCATGGACGGGAAATTCGCCTTGATGGCGACGCGGCGTGAGAGGTGGCGGTCCCACGCGTCGAAGACCTGGCCCATGCCGCCTTGACCGAGGACGGCGCGGACCTCGTAGGTGTCGGCGATCACGTCGCCGATCGCGAAGATCCCGCGCTCGTCCGGGGGCGTGGATCCCTCGTCACCGGAGCGGCCGGAGGAGGAACCGCCGGTCGAAGAAGAAGAGGACATGCTGTCCCTTCTGATTACCACCGTCTCTCTGCGGTTCGCTCCTTTAGCGCAGCCGGAAGAGCTCCGAGACCCAGGCCAGCGCCGAGCCCGGTCCCTTGCCGTTCTCGTGCGCGAGGAAATTCCCGGTGTGCTCCACGATCAGCAGGCGCTCGCCTTTTGCGCGTATGAAGACCTGCGTCGGCGTCTCGGCGAACGCATGCGACTTCCCTCGGGTTCGCACGATGGTGCGCCTGCCGTCGGCGGGCGTCTTCATGAACTTCAGCGCGTTGCTCGTGGGCAGCGCCGTCCCGGCGCGCGTCGCCGCCAGGAGCTTGAACGCATCCTGCGCCTCGCGCGCGTTGTCCGGGAGCAGCGTGCGCGCCGTGCCGGTGAAGCCGAGCGGCCCGCCGTTGACCTGCACGTAGAAGAGCTCACTCTTGCCGTCGGCCAGCCCGCCGATGGCGTGCGATTCACCGAACCACACCGTCTCGACCACGGGAAGGTCGACCCACGAGTCCGCGCCGTCGAACTCGCGAAGCAGCGTGCAACCGGCATTTCCCGGCCGTCCACCGCATCCGAGGGTCACCGATATCGCGCTGGGGTCGACATCCGCGGGCGAGGCATTCGCCGACGAAGGCGATGGCGAAGACGATGGCGAAGGCGCGGCGGCGTCGGCACCGCTGTCTGCCGCGTCCTTCTTGGGACGGCTCGTCGCGGTCGTGAAGGCTAGAAAACCCGCCATCACGAGCACCGAACCGACCTGGCGTGCTCGGCTCATCGAGCCGAACGAATACCACTTCACGCGGCTCACGGACAGACGTGCCACTACGGACAGACCCGGCGCTCCAGCCACGTCGCGTTGGTGTCGCCGTAGAGTATCCACACCGAGCCGTACGAATCGCCGGTGATGGCCATGTCGGTCACGTGCTTGCCCGTCGAGATGGCGCCGAGCGACGTGAATCCGCCCGAAGCATCGAGACGGCCGAGCTCGATGATCCGTGGCGAGCCGACCACGCGCTCGCTGGGTCTTACGCGCGCCACCCAGGAGCTCGCTCCGCCGAGGCTCGCAGCGACCGGCGCGGGATCGAGGCCGTTCGGATAGAGCGACCACGACGGTTGCACGTCGTCCTTCGGCTGCTCCGCGATCGGGATCGCCGCCATGCCGAAGTCGGTCGTCTCGCGCGCCATCGGCAGGAGCGCGAAGATCGATGAGCCTGCGCCCGCTGCCGTCAGCTCGATGCCGCGCTCGGGCGGGCCGCCCACGAACACCACCGCGTCGTCGGCGAGCACGAGGTCGTTACCGCGGAGCGAGAGCGGACGCGCGTGCACCGGCACCATCGCCATGCGCGCATCGATGTAGAGCGCCACCGCGCGATCGCCGCGCGGCACGAGACGCACCACCGTCGCGCCGGCTCCGTCCTCGGAGAGGCGTACTGTCTCGCCGTCGTCGAGCGTGACGAACGCCTGCATCATCACGCCTTCGGTGGTCCTTCGCGCGTCGAGCGTCGCCAGCACCGCATGATCCGGACCGAGCGCCGCCGCCGTGATGCGCGTGCTCGGTTGACTCTTCGCGACTTGCTTCGTGTCGTTCACGCCGAGCGTCGTGCGATACACGATGCCGCCCGCAGCCTGGCAATACGCCCATCGTCCGGCCATCTCGCAGGGCGGCCATCGCATCCCGACGAACGACGACGGCTTCGGAGGCACCGGTAGGGCCGCCGACGCGGGGGGTGGAGGACCGAGCGGCACCGCGTAGATGCGCGGCTTGCCTCCGTCGTTGGCGACGAGCTTCAGCTCGGTGGCGCTCGTGACCATCGCGGCAGGCCCTCGGAATGCCTGTTCTGCAGGGCCATACGCGAGGCGACATACCGACGGTCCGGAATCGGGCACCGCCACATTGAACGTGCTTGCCGCGGCGTCACGGAGGGTGAGGCTCGCGTCGAGCTCGGTCGCGACTGCGCTGGTGCTCACGGAAGGAGCCGGCGGGATCGCGGCGTCGATCGCCGCCGCGTCCTTGTCCGGCTTCGCCGCCGCGTCGTCACAGCTCCTGCAGGAGAGAGCCCCGCAGGCCGCCGTCAACGTAATGACCGCGAGCGCACCACGCCTCACGGCTCGACTCTATCAGGGCTTCGCCGAAGCCGGAGCCACGATGCGCACCGCCGCCGCCGGCTCGAGGACCCGGAAGGTGAACGACTCGGTGAGGTACAGCTCGACCTCGTGCTTCGTGTGGTACGTGTAGCCAATCGACAGGTCCTGCCCGACGGTCAGCTCGTAGTCGCCGCCGCGCGCCGAGACGAGCGCGCCGCCTTGCACGGCGTCGGACTGCACGATGTGGACAGTGGGACCGTCGGAGAGGAGCTGCGAGAGTCGCTTCGCGAGCGAGCGCCCGTCGTCGGTCGCCGCGAAGACCTGCTCGTAGACCGCGGTTCCCAGGACGAGCACGTACGGACCGCCAATGCCGGCCTTGCGCAGGATTTCCTTCGCCTCCACGACGGTGCGCGGAAGCTGCAGAACGTCGGACGGCATCGTCAGTGGCGCGTGCTTGCTCGACGGGAGGACGCCGGCGATGCCGGCGCGCTCGAAGCCGTTGAAGATGGCGTCGTCCTCGAGGTAGGCGATCTTCTTCGCCGCATCGACGACGGGGCCGAGGTCCGGATCTTCGGCGCCGCGTGCGACGGTATCGAGCTCCATGATGGCGAGCTTGATGGGTACCCGTGTCTCGATCAGCGTCTGCACCTCGCGGACGCCGATGCTGACGTCGTCCTTCGCGTCGGAGAGCAGCGTGAGGCGGCCGGTGTTGACGGCAGCGAGCTTCCAGCCGTGCGGACCGCGGAAATCGACGACCTTGCGGCCCGCGAGACGAAGCTCGAGGACACGCTTGGCCTCGGCGTCGATGAGCTCCCATGCTTCGGGGAGGATCGGGGCGAGCTTGCGCTTCAAGAGGTCCATGTCTTTCATGCTTCCTTGGTGAGCCCGAGGCCGCCGACACCGAGGGAGCCGTCTGCAGGCCTCGACTTCGACCGCTTCTTCTCCGGCTTCGAAGCCGACGAGGCTTCGCCGGCGTCCTTGGCGTCACCGCCGTCGCCGCCGTCCTTCATCTTTTCCTCGACCTCGGTGATCGGTCCGGAGCTCCAGAGGTACGTGCGGAGGTTCTCGTCGAACTTCGGGCTGCGTCGCCGGATCCACTCCAGCGTCATCATCGCGTGCTCGATCTCCTCGTCGCGATTGTGCTCCATGACCGCCTTCAGGTCGGCGTCGGGCGTCACGTCGGCGCGCTGCTGATACCAATCGATGGCCTCCAGCTCCTCCATCAACGAGATGATGGCGCGATGCATGTCGCGCGTCTGCGGAGTGAGATCTTCGTAAGGCTCGTGCCAGCTTTCGTGACCCATGATGGGCGCACGGTAGATGCCCTGCTTGCCGGCGCCAATGAGATCCTCGCGGCCGCGCGTCGCGACGGGAT
>JAYTOQ010000558.1:0-1580 GCA_043747665.1 Polyangiaceae bacterium
CTGTCGGCGGCGATCGGGGGACGGACGGCGGGCTTTCCGTCGTCGGCCGCCAGTGACTTGCAGGCCGCGAGCGAGGCGAGCGAGGCGAGCGAGGCGAGCGCGGTCGTGATGCCGGTTGGCGTGCGTGTCGTCCGGTGCATCCCGCGATACTAGCGGGTCATGCCGCCTTCTTGTCCGCGGCGAGCTCGTTGAGGAGCTCGTCGAGCGCGTCGGCGACCGTGGAGGCGAGGCGGCGCGGGACCGCGTTGGTCTCGGCGAGGAGCTCCTTCAGCTTCGTGGCCGCGGACTTGAGGTCCTTCTTGTCCTTGGTCTTCTTGTCGGACTCGCTGACGGGGAAGAGCGAGTCCTTGTAGAGCCGAGCGACGGTCGCCACGGGGACGCCCTCGTCGAGGACCTTCTTGCGGACCTCGCTCATGGTCTCTTCGGAGACGGTGTGATCGCCGCCCTCGCTGATGCTCTTGTCGTTGCGCTCCTCCGCGCGGCGGAGGAAATCGATGGCCTGATAGCTGGGGAGGTGGCTCTCGATGGGGTCACGGCGGAGCACCTCGGGCGCACGCTTGTGCAGGAACAAGAACGAGCCGGTGAGCTTTTCGACGGTGTCCATGCGGAGCTTCAGCTCGGCCTTCGCGTAGGCCTCGAAGGTCTCGTATCCCCACTTCTCCCAGGTGTTGCCCCGCTTCACCTCGCTCAGCGCTTCTCCGAGCGCAAGCCAGCTCGACTTGAAACGACGCGTGCGCCGCAAGACCTCGACCCGCTCGGGATCGTCGGCGTGCTGCTCTTCGAGTGCGGCGAGGGCGCGATCGACGTTGGTCTGCTCCATGGCCACGCGAGATACGAGGCGAGCGCCAGGCGTGCAACCCTGCGCCTGGGGCGTTCCTGTGGGAATCTCGCGAAGACCCATGTGGATGGCTTGTGGACAAGCCCCCCGGCACCGCTGCGAGCGCGGCGGCCGGGGTTGTGGAGTAACTATTTTCGCGCCTGCGACGTACAGCTCGTAGCTCGGGAATGCCTTGTGGTCGCATGTGACCCAGAAGTCGACCGGCAACAGCGAGGGATCGAAGTACGCGCGAATCGTGCAGTGTGCATCCATATGCGCCGTGAGGCCCGCCGCCGGGACCGTCGGATCGTTCGCATGCAACGTCACCTTCGCCTCGACAGCGACTCGATCGTTCGACGGAGCGATGGCCTTCACGTAGTCGAGCTTCACGTCGCTCGTGTCGATCGACGAGCAAAGCGACAGGTCGAGCCGCTGGACCGGTAGCGTTGAAGACGCCGCCGGTGAAGCCGCCGACGATGTTCGCGAAGTTGATCCGCCATCCGGATGTTCGACGAGCCGCGGTTGCCGTTCGACGCCTTGCGGCGCTCGAGCGCCGCCGCCTGGCACTGCGGATCCATCGTGCCGAGCAGCTGACCCTGCACGGCGTACTCCGTGCCGGAGTGGGCCCCGCAGGATCCAGCTACAGCAGTGGCGACAGCACCCGCGCGCCCGCTTCCGCCATGCGCCAGCGCAGCGGCAGGAGCAGCCTCGTCGCCGGCTTGATCTCCTTCGACTTCCCCAGGTCTCGCCGGAACTGCGCCGA
>JAYTOQ010000559.1:0-4334 GCA_043747665.1 Polyangiaceae bacterium
TGGGAGACCGCGACGATCGCGACCGACTTCCCGGAGGGCAAGCCGTGACGAACGGATTCGAGACTCCGAGCGCGCGGCGATGCATGTGCTACGGAGCACCTCATGAGCCCGTGCTCGCCTCGCGCCAAGTTTGCTTCGACCGTCGCGGTCGCGTTCGTCCTTGCTTCCCTGGCGGGGCTCGAGGGCGCGTGCGGTGATCTGAAGAGCGCAGGCGCGCCGACCGGCTCCTCCGCGACGGACGGCGACGCCGGCGAAGGCGGCGCGGGCCCTGGTGGTGACACCGACGGCGGCCCGGGCGGCGCCGAGAGCGGGAGCGACGGCGGCTCGAGCGACGGTGGTCCGGTGATCGGCGATCCCCGGTTCGCGCTGTGGCGGATCCCCGCCGACGCGCCGACCAGCGACATCTACGTGATTACCAACGGCGCGAATGGCGCCACGGTGAAGGACACGACCACGGGCCTCGTGTGGCAGGACACGACGTCCGGCCAGAAATACGACTTTGACGGCGCCGCCGCCTACTGCAACGCGCTCGTCTACGACGGCGCGTCCGACTGGCGCATGCCGACGCGCATCGAAGCGATCAGCATCATGAGCATCACGCCCGTCCTCGGCGAGAGCGCGACGAGCGGCCCCGCCTTCACACCGATCACGGCGAGCTGCACGTGGACTGCGTCGCGCACCCCGGGCTCGACGTTGCAAGCCTTCAGCATCTCGAGCGCAGCCGTCGACCCGCTCGAGAACACCTCCGCCAACTGCGCAGCCCGCTGCGTGCGCGGAGGCTCACCGCTCGGCGCTCCCGTTGCGAAGCAGTACATCCTCGATGCCACCACCGTCAGCGATCCCGTGACGAGCCTCGTATGGGAGCGGAACCCTCCGCTCACGACCGGCCCCCTGGCGGCTGCCGACGCGCGCTGCAAGGCGCTCTCCATCGGCACACCGCCACGCACCATGCGGCTGCCCTCGTTCAAGGAGCTCGCGAGCATCGTCGACGAGACACGCACGTCGCCCGCCTCGGCGCCGTCGCTCGGGCTCCTCCGCCAGCGCGTCTTCAGCTCGAACGAGCGCTGGACCGTCAACTTCGACAACGGCGCAGGGGTCAACGGGCCCACGGGGTTCGACAACGCGTCCCGCTGCGTCTCCGGCCCGTGAACGCGCGACTGCGCCACTCGAGCGTCGACGCGTTCACTTCTCGCTGTCGAGGTGCGCCATCATCGCCGGCTGGTAGCGTGGGCCCTCGATGGCGCCCTGAGGCACCAGCGCTTCGACCTCGGCGACTTCCTTCGCGCTGAGCGGGTTGGCGAGCGCACCGAGCACGTCCTCGAGCTGATCCTGCGTACGCGCACCGATGAGCGGCACCAGGGTCGGCTGCTTCGCGAGCACCCACGCGACGCAGAGCTGCGACGGCGTTCGACCACCCGCGTCGGCGAGCGCGCGCAGCTTCTCCACGATCGCGGCGTTGCGTGCGCCCTCCTCGCCCGTGAACCTCGGGAGGTACGAACGGTAGTCCGCGGGTGAGCTCGGCCTCTTGCCACTGAGCAAGCCGCGCGACAGCACGCCGTAGAGCGTGGCGCTGATCCCGAGCTCGGCGAGCACGGGGAAGATCTTCGCCTCCGGCGCGCGGCTCGCGAGTGAGTACTCGATCTGCAGATCAGCGATGGGATGCACGGCATGAGCGCGACGGATGGTCTCGACGCCGACCTCCGAAAGGCCGATGTGACGCACGTAACCCTGGTCGATCAGCTCCTTGATGGCACCGATGGTGTCCTCGATGGGCACGCTGGGATCGAGACGCGCTGGACGATAGACGTCGATGACGTCGACACCGAGGCGCTTCAGGCTGTAAGCGGCGAAGTTCTTCACCGCGGCGGGGCGGCAGTCCACGCCGACGAACGCTCCCTTTGGATCGCGCATGGCGCCGAATTTCACGGAGAGCTGGACCTTGTCGCGACGGCCGGCGAGCGCACGGCCGACAAGCAGCTCGTTGTGCCCCATGCCGTAGAAGTCGCCGGTGTCGATGAGGGTCACGCCGCGCTCGATGGCGGCCTGGATGGTGCGGATTCCTTGCTCGTCGGTGGGCGCGCCGTAGATGGGCGACATGCTCATGCAGCCGAGGGCGATGGGGAAGACGGCGGGACCCGTCTTGCCGAGCGGGATGGTCTTGGCGGTCTTGGCGTTGCTCATGAGAAGACCGTAGAACCCGGCGTCGAATGAAAACAGTGAATAGGATAGATACGACTCATCACTGCCATTTATCTATCCCGTGATCAATCGCGCTACCTTCGACGGCGATGAGCGCTGTTACAGGCCGTGATCTCGATCTGAACCTCCTGCGCGTCTTCCACGTCGTCGCCGAGCAAGGCAGCGTCACCGCTGCCGCTGCGCAGCTCTACCTGACGCAGCCCGCCGTGAGCGCAGCGCTTCGCCGACTCACCGAGTCCATCGGCGCGCCCCTCTTCGCGCGCCAGGGTCGCGGCCTGGTGCTCACCAACCGAGGCACGCGTCTTCTTGCCGAGGTCGGCCCCCATCTCCGCGCGCTGATCGACGCCGCTCTCAGCCCGAGCGCGTTCGATCCGCGCACGAGCGAGCGCACGCTTCGCCTCGGCTCGTCGGACGCGACGGAGTCCTGGCTCGTGCCGCCGCTGCTCCGCGTGCTCGAGCGCGAAGCACCGAGCATGCGCGTCATCGTCGTGCCCGTGCAGTTCCGCACCGTCGCCGAGGCGCTGGCGTCACGTCGCGTCGACCTGGCTGTCACCGTCGCCGACGATCTCCCGAGCAGCGTGCAGCGCACGATCCTGTTCCGCGGAGGGTTCGTCTGCCTGTTCGATCCACGGCACGCGCGCCTCGGGAAAACGCTGCGCGAGAGCGACTACTTCGCGCACGACCACGTCATCGTCTCGTACAACGCCGACCTGCGCGGCGTCATCGAGGACATCGTGCAGAAGACGCGTCGCGTGCGCTGCTCGCTCTCCAGCTTCGCCAACATCGGAGCCATCGTGGACGGGTCACCGCTCCTCGCCACCGTGCCCGCGCTGGTGGCAGGCGAGATCAGGCGCGTGCGTCCGCATCTGCGCACGCTAGCCTTGCCGTTCCGGATGACCAGCGGCGGGATGGAGCTCCTCTGGCTCACGGTCGACGACGACGACGCGGCGGGGCGGTTCCTGCGCGCGAAGATCCTCGAGCTGGCGAAGGCGGTCGACCCGGATCCGCGCTCGCCGCGCTCTCGAGGGACATCGCAATCGCCCTCGTCAGGTCCGCGCGCGCGGACATGACGCCGCCGACTTACGCGCGCATCGGGGGGCGCCTCCTGCGGATGGCGCGTCCGCGATCCACGTCGCGAGCGGTCGCGAGCCTCGACCGACGCGACGAGATGCTTTCGCGAAGCCTCGCGAACGCGTCTCGCGCGCGGGGGCGCGGTGGGCTCCTTTCGATCCAGTCGAACGTCGCGTGATCCCGATCGCCGATCCGTTGAAACGGCACAAAGGCGGTGATGTAGGTACGGGTCGGCAACGGCACGCACGTTGCGTCAGTCATCGTCATGCTCTCCCGGAGCCACAGACCCATGCGCAGGGGCTTGCGCATCACTCTCCTCGCGCTCGCATTGCCGGCCCTCGCGGCCGGCGCGGCGCTCGCCACGAACACCCCGATCATCCGCGGTGCGCATGCCGAGGGCAGCGCCGCCGATCAGGCCGAGGCGAGCGAACGATGCGCCATCCGCATCGCCATCGCGCTCGAGGGCAAGAGCGCCGACGCCGCCCTCGTCGCCAACCCCGATCCGCAGAAGGCCATCGACGGCATGCTCGCGTCGCCGGAGTTCGCCGATCGCTACGCGCGCTTCATCAACTCGCAGTTCAACGGCGGCCCGGCCACGACCCCCGCCGAAGATCCCGTCTACTACCTCGCGAAGTACGTCGTCTCGCAGAGCAAGCCGTGGTCCGAGCTCTTCGTCGGCGGTTACTCGGTGACCGCTGCGACCGACGGCAAGTCGATGGACGTCGCCGCCGACGCCAACGGGCTCGGCTACTTCCGCTCTCCTGCATGGATGAAGCGCTACGCCGGCAACGAGCCCATGGGCTACATGCTCTCCGCGTCGTTCCGCATCCTCTCCAACACGACGGGCCTCACGCTCACGCCTTCGGTCGGCAACCCCGGAGACGATCGCACGTCGAACGGGCGCTCCGCGGCCGCGTGCAAGAGCTGCCACTTCGACGACTGGTACGCGCTCGACAAGTTCGCGCGGCTCCTCCCCATGAAGGTGGTGGGCAGCGACCCGCCGAAGTTCAGCCCCGCCACCGCGGGCTCGCAGCAGCTCCTCGGCAAGACCATCACCGACGACA
>JAYTOQ010000560.1:0-2035 GCA_043747665.1 Polyangiaceae bacterium
CCGTCGCGGCGTCGGCGTCACGTGCGACGTACAGCGCCGAGGTCGCGTCGAAGAGCAGCTCCCGGAGATCGGCGAAGGCTCGGTCGGGGTCCGCGGCGATCGCCTCCAGCATCGATTCGAAGCCGTCCTCGTCGAGCCCGGCGGACTCGGTGGCCTCGGCCATCGCGGGCACCTGCGTCTCGAGGAACGACGAATTCGGCGCGTGCCCCAGCAGGCGGCCCACGAGATAGACGTCGAACGCGCTCGCGATGGCCTCACCGAGGAAGAGCCCCGCGACCGACGGCTTGCCCTCGTGCGGCAGCGCCTTCGCCGCCAGATGGTGCCACGCCGCGTGCGCGACGACGTCGGCGGGCAGCGTGTCACTCTCGAGCACATCGCCTCCGGCATCGGCGCCCCAGAACGTCAGGTTGAGGAGGAGGGCGCGGTCAGCGCGTCCTTCGAGCGCCTCCGGGAGCACGCGAAACGGGTACCTCGCGCGCCGCAGCACCTCCTTCAGCTCGGCATACAGCGCGACGTGACGGAACGAGCGCTCGTCCTCGACGGTGAGCTCGTCGACGGTGCGCCTGCGAAAGGCCTGCGCGGGATCGGTGGCGGGAGGCGGCATCGGCGCCGACGCTAGCACTGGCGCGCGGCCAGCTTCAGCGTTTCGCGGGCGGGGACGCGGACGCGGGCGCCGGCGCCGGATCGGGAGCCATCTCGCGTGGCGCGGCGGCCTTCGGCGCGGCATGCGCTCCGCCGGCGGCGCCGGCGCCGGCGCCGGTGTGATCGAGATCGTCGAGCGCCTTCGACGCTTCCTTCTCGAGCACGCCTTCGTCCTTCGCGGCCTGGTACCGCTTGCGCGCCGCGACGACGTCGCCGGTCGACTGGTAACAGCGTGCTCCTTCGAGCTGCGCGCGGCTGCCGGTCTCGGTGCCTGCGTTGGTCCGAGCCGCGGCGTCGTAGCGAGCCTCGGCGGCGGCGCATCCGCGCGTCTTCGCGATGCAGCGCGCGGCGTAGAGATCGGCTTCGGGATCGCTGCCCGAGAGCGCTTCGAACCGCGGTAGCGCGTCGGCGTAGCGGCCGGCGTCATAGAGCGAACGGGCGGAGGCGAAGGCGCGATCGTCGGCGCTCGATTTGGTCTTGGCCGCGGCGCCCTTGCGCGGCGACGGCGACGGCGACGGCTTCGCGGCCGGAGCGCTGGCGCGCAGGCCCCCGATCGCCTCGTCGTTCATGGCCACGGCGCTTCCCGCCTGCAGAGCGACGGCTGCCGGTGGCGCGACGGCCATCGTCGTCGGAGCGGCGGTGGCGGTGGTGATGGTCTGCGCTTCGCCGAGCGCGACCGCGCCCGATGCCGCCGGCATGGGCACCGGCGTGAGGCCCGGCGCCGCCGTCGCGGCGGCCATGCTCGGGCCCTCGTCGTTCGCGGCCATCGACTTCGACGACGTCCCGCTGCGCGCGAGGATGAGCGCGCCGGCGCCGATGACGAGCACGAACGTCGCCGCGACGGCGAACGACGGCCGCGACAGGAGCCGGAGGAACTTCGCGCCGCCCTCGGCCTTCGGCGGAGCAGCAGCAGCGTTCGCGCCGGCGGCTGCGCCCGCGACCCCCGCGGCACCCGCCGCCCGCCCGATCGGGTCAACCGACGACCGCTTCGCGAGCCCGGCGTCGACCGCCGCCATGATGCGCGACTCGAAGTCGTCCGGCACCGCTTCGACCGCCGCCGCCAGCACGAGGCCGCGCGTCTTCTTCAGGCGCTCGAAGCGCGCCGCACAGTCGGCGCAGGTCGCCGCGTGCGCGGTCATCGCGGCGGACGCCTCCTCGTCGAGCTCACCGTAGAGCGCGTCGATCTCGGCGTTGCGGAAGGTCTCGTGGTCGATCACGTGAGCGCCCTCGCGTGCTCTTCGAACTCGGCGAGCGCCTCTTGCAGGCGCTCGAGCGCGTAGCGCATGCGGCTCTTGACGGTGTTCTCGGGGACGCCGGTGATCTCCGCGATCTCCTTGAAGCGGAGATTGGACATCTCGCGCATGAGGTAGACCTCGCGCTGATCGTCGGGAAG
>JAYTOQ010000561.1:0-9220 GCA_043747665.1 Polyangiaceae bacterium
GAGGCGAAGCCGGCGTCGTAGGCGTCGGTATCGCTGCCGGGATCGGACTCGTGCCGCACACCCGGGCCACCGAGCCATAGGTACTCGCGGCCGCGCGGATCTTTGCGGAAGTCGATGACCTCCTCGTAGAGGCGCGAGCCGAGGCGCGCCTTCTTGAGCTGGCCGTTCCACTCGAGCGGCACGTTGAGGTTCAGGAGCGTCGTATTGCGGGTCATCGACGGCCCGGGGCGAACGCCTGCGCCGAGGTCGCCGTTGGTCACGTCGTAAAGCGCGCGGGCCAGCTTCGAGACGAGCTCGGCGACACGCGCGAGATCGGCCTTCACGTGCGCGCTCGCGGCGATGGCGGGGATGCCGCGCAGCGCGCCCTCGCGCGCGGCGGCGATGGTGCCGGAGTAGAACGCGTCCTGTCCGAGGTTCAGGCCGCGGTTGATCCCCGAGCAGACCAGGTCCGGCCAGCGCGGCAGGAACCTGGTCTCGGCATGGAGTGCAACATACACGCAATCGGCGGGGGTCCCGTCGATGGCGAACGTACCGGGCTCCACGACGCGCGTGCGCAGGGGTCGATGGAGGCTCAGCGAATGGCTGGTCGCGCTCTGCTCCGTCTCCGGCGCCACCACCACGACATCCGCCCAGACCTTGATCGCATCACGCAGCGCACGGATGCCCGGGCTGTAGAACCCGTCGTCGTTGGACACGAGCACGAGCGGCCGCGCTCCCTTTGACTCGCCAGCGTTCATCGTTCGTGGCGCGGACGCTACCACGCCATTATGCTGGCGCCGCACATGAAGCGCGCTTGCCGTCTCGTGCTGGTCGTCGCTCTCGTGAGTGTTGCCGCGGCGTGCGGCGAGCCTGTCGCGGTGCAGATTCCGCCGGTGACCGTGGCGTCGCCGGGGCGGGTGCGGCTCGGGGGCGGAGGACCAGAAGAGGCACCGATGACCAAGAAGCTGGACGTGTTCGACGACCTCCATGGGACGCGCGTAGCGGATCCCTACCGCTGGCTCGAGGACAGCGAGTCCAGTGAGGTCCGCGCCTGGACCGATCAGCAGAACGCCCACACGCGCGCGGTGCTTGGTGCGAACATCGGCCGCGAAGGTCGCGAATCACTGCGCAATCAAGTCAAGGAGCTGCTCCAGATCGGCTACGTGAGCTCGCCGTCGGTCCGCAGCACGAAGACCGGGACGTTCCGTTACTTTTACACCAAGCGCGAGGGCACGCAGAACCAGCCGACGCTCTACGTGCGCGACGGCGTGACCGGCAAGGATCGCGTGCTCATCGATGCGTCTGCGCTGTCGGAGGACGGCACCACCGCGCTCGACTGGTGGTTTCCCTCACGCGACGGCGCGTTCCTCGCGTGGGGTCGCAGCGACTCCGGCAGCGAGGAGAGCACGCTCTTCGTCCGCGACACCGCGACGGGGAAGGACCTCTCCGACAAGATCGAGCACACGCGTCATGCCTCGGTGGCGTGGATGCCCGACGGCAAGAGCTTCTACTACTCGCGCTACCCGGAGACCGGCAGCGTGGCGCCCGGCGACGAGAAGTACTTCTCGAAGATCTTCCTCCATGTCGTCGGCTCCGACGCCAGGACCGACAAGCTCGTGTTCGGCGACGGCCGCGACAAGACCGACACACCCATCGTCGTGGTGTCGCCGGACGGACGCTGGCTCATCGTTCGCGTCCACATGGGCTGGGACAAGAGCGAGGTCTTCATGAAGGACCTCTCCAAAGGCGATCCGACTGCCGCGGCGGGCTGGATCGCGGTCGCCAAGGACGCGCACGCCATCTTCGAGCCGATCCCGCGCAACGATCGCCTCTACATCCAGACCAACGACGGCGCGCCTCGCTACAAGCTGTATGCGGTCGACTACGACAAGCCGGAGCGCGCGGCATGGAAGGAGCTCCTGCCCGAGGCGCACGACGTCCTCGACGACGTCACGGTCCTCAAGAACGAGATCGTGACGACGTACATGCACGAGGCCTCGACGCGCATCGAGCGCTTCGGGCTCGACGGCAAGACCCACGGCCCGGTCGCGCTCCCGTCGATCGGGACCGCGAGCGTGACCGGCGCGTGGGACGGCGAGGAAGCTTTCGTCTCCTTCACCTCGTACGTCGTGCCGGCGCAGATCCATCGCATCGATCTGCATGCGCGCGTGCCGGGAACGCCAGCCGCGAAGCTCGAGCCGTGGGAGAAGGTCGGCGCGAAGTTCCAGGCCAACGACATCGAGGTCGAGCGGCTCTACGCGACGTCGAAGGACGGGACGCGCGTTCCCATGTTCGTCATCGCCAAGAAGGGGATGAGGCGCGACGGGAGGAACCCGACCATCCTCTACGGCTATGGCGGCTTCAACGTGAACCAGACGCCCGGCTTCAGCGCGCGCGCGCTCGCGAGCGTGAATCGCGGCGCGGTGTGGGCGACGGCGATCCTGCGCGGCGGCGGCGAGCTCGGCGAGGACTGGCACAAGGCCGGCATGCTCGAGAAGAAGCAGAACGTCTTCGACGACTTCATCGCGTGCGCCGAGACGCTGGTGAAGGAGCGCATCACGACCTCGGATCGTCTCGGCATCATTGGCGGGTCGAACGGCGGGCTGCTCGTCGCGGCGGCGGTCACGCAGCGTCCAGAGCTGTTCCGCGCGGGGCTCTCGCTCGTGCCGCTCACCGACATGCTCCGCTACCACCGCTTCCGCATCGCGAAGCTCTGGGTGCCGGAGTACGGCGATCCCGAGAAGGCCGAGGACTTCCGGTTCCTCCACGCCTACTCGCCGTACCACCACGTCCGCGACGGTGAGCGCTATCCGGCGATGCTCTTCACCACGGCGGAGAGCGACTCGCGCGTCGACCCCATGCACGCGCGCAAGATGGCGGCGCGCATGCAGGAGGCGCAGCAAGATCCCGCGCGACCGATCCTGCTCCGCGTCGAGACGAAGGCCGGGCACGGGGCAGGGAAGCCGGTGAGCAAGCTGGCCGACGAGCTGACCGACGAGCTGTCGTTCCTTCTCCACGAGCTCGGCGTCACGCTTCCGTGACCATCCCGGCCCGAATGTAAACGAGGCGTATACAGCCACGTTCGGATCATATCGATTCACCAGGCACCGAGGCGGCGTCATGCTGCATCCGATGAAGCCGCTGCTCCTCTCCGCCGATGCCCGCGCCGTCGATGTTGCGCGCGGCCGTCGTGATTTTCTCGCGTGGATGCCCGCGGTGCCGGCGGTGGCGGGATGCACGGTCGCGAGCCAGAGCGACGGCGCCGCGAGCCCCAACGACCTGCCGGGCGCGCTTGCGCCGGCGCCCGATGGCGCCGTGAACGACGGGCACGCCGCCGACGACGGCGACGTCGCCATGACGGAACAAGAGTGGAGGTCGTGCAGTACGACGACGCGCGACGCGGAAGGACCTTACTTCCAGGCTGGGTCGCCGCAGCGCGCCCTCCAGATCGCCGACACCGGCGAGCCCGGCGTGCGATTGCTCGTCGAAGGTCACCTCGTCGGCCCCGACTGCAAGGCGCTCAAGGGCTACTCGGTCGACGTCTGGCAGGCCGACGCGACCGGCCACTACTACGACGCCGCGAGCTCCTCGTACCGGCTGCGGGGGAAGATCGTCACCGATCGTCTGGGCCGCTATCGCTTCGAGACCATCCTCCCGGCCCGCTACACGGACGCCGTCGGAACCAGGCCGGCGCATCTCCACTGGAAGATCCTCACGCCTCAGGGCAACACGCTGCTCACCACGCAGCTCTACTTCGCCGGCGATCCGTGGCTGGGCCAGGCCGACTACTGCACCCGCCAGCGCACCTGCAACTCGAGCGACGTGAAGCGGGCGCTCGCTCTGACCGACGCCGTCGTCGCCGGAGAGGCGGGCAAGAAGGCCCGCTTCGACGCCTTCCTGTCGCGGTCCTGAGGGGCGCCGCCTTACTGAACATATGGATCCCCAGCGATCTCGGGGACCTACGAAAGCAGGTAAAAAATCGTCGCAACTAGTTGGACGTATGTTCAGTGCTGAACATAATGGCATCCATGAGCACCGAGATCGCCCTCCTTCGCGCCCTCCTCCGCCTGTCCCGCCGCGCCGCGCCCGCGAGCTTCACCGAGCTGCTTTTCCGGATCGGTGGTGACGCGAGCGAGGTGCAGCGTGGGCTCGCCTCTCTCGCGCGCGCGCAGCTCGTGCAGCGCAGCGGTGAGACCGCCCGCCTCTCGCTCGCCGGCCTCGCCGTTGCCGTGGCGGCGACCGCGAACGCTCGTCGTGCGAAGACCGTCGCGCGGCCCTCGAAGCCCGTCGACGCCCGCCGGGTCGTGTCGATCGCGCGCGTGCGTCGTCACCGCGCGGCGTGAGTCAGGGCGCGGCGTCCGCCCGCTCGACGCGAACGCGCGTCGACACGACCGTCTCCGGCGACGAGATCCCGTGGAGCGGTAGCTCGACGTTGATCACGTACTCGCCGGTCGACAGCGGCACCGGCGCGGTCTTCGGTACGAAGCGATGGCCGGCATCGTCCCTCGTGATCGGTCCGGGCGCGGGGATGCGCAGAGCCCACCACGTGAAGATCTGCGTGAGCTTGCCTCCTGGCCGCAGGCGTACCCGCAGCGTTCGCGTGACCGGCGTGCTGCCGGTCGGTGCTGCCGTCACGGGCAGGCCATCGACGCCGTGGTCGTGCGTGTCGAGCGTTCGCACGGGCATGACCAGGCGATAGCCTTCGGGCATCGGCATCCCCGACGCTGCCGGCTTCGGCTCGGGCACCCCCGCGAGCCGCGACCAGTCTGGGCGCGATCCCGTGCTCGGCGGCTGCATGTCGAGGAGCAACGCCACCTCGGCGCTCGCGCTGTTCGTGATCGTGAGCCGCAGGATCACCTGCCCGCCCGCGGTCACGATCGGCGCGTCTGACGCGAGCTCGAAGACGAGAGGTTTCATCGCATCGCGCATCGTCGTGTCGTCGGAATGCGCCGTGACACACGTCGGGTCGGCCTCCACCGCCTCGAGTGAGCCGGTCCGCGCACAGCCCTCGGGAGGTGGCGGGACGTAGAGCGGCGCCGCGCTGGTGCTCGCCCGCGGCTTTGGCGCAGGCAACGGGGCGTTGTCACAACCGCTCGCACAGCCGCAGATCCAGCCGCACAGGAGCCATGCGGCGATCTCCCTGTGCCTCGTCATCGAGCGCCCATGGTAGACGTCCGTCGTGCCAAGCACGACGGAAGCCTCCGAACCCGGCCCCCGGAAGATCCACGAGGCCGCGCTGAAGGCGCGGAGCGAGGTCGTCGCGTCGCTCGAGGCGCGCGCGAACGCCGTTGCGACAGCGCGCCTCGTGGTGTTCGGCGGCGCCATCGCGTTGCTCGCGGCGATCGTCTTCGCGCATCTGCCTTCGGGCACGTGGCTCGGCTTCGTCGGGCTGGTGCTCGCGTTCGGCGCTCTCGTCGTCGTTCATGCCCGCATCCACGCGGCGAAGGAGCGGAAGGCGGCTGCTGCGCGCTTCCACGAGCGCGCGCTCGCGCGCATGGCCGGCAAGTGGCGCGCGTTCACGTCCATCGGGGAAAAGTGGGCGCTCGAGACGCATCCGTACGCTGGCGACCTCGACGTGTTCGGCAAGGCCTCGCTCTTCCAGCTCCTCGACGCGACCTCGACGCGCTTCGGTGAGGAGGTGCTCGCGCGGTGGCTCTCGGGCGCGAACGCGGACGGAACGACCGCCGTCGACGCTCCGCCTGTTGCGGACTTCGGCGCTTCGATCCGCGCGCGGCAGGCAGCGGTGAAGGATCTCGCGCCGCGCGTCACCGTCCGGGAGGAGCTCGCGGTGGTGGGCAGCCTGCTCGACGACGGCAAGCCGGACCCGCGGCCCTTCGTGATGTGGGCCGGTCAGTCTTCGGTGACGCCTAGCAAGCGCCTGCCGGGCAGCCTGCGCATCGTCGCGGTGGTCATGCCGGTGCTCACCATCGGTACGGCAGTGGCGGCGTCGGCGGGCCTCCTGCCGCGCGTCGCGTTCATCGTGCCGTTCGTGATGTGCGTCGTGATCCTGATGGCGCTGCGCCCGCGGCTCGCGCCGAACCTCGAGGCGGCGTCGTCGAAGGAGACCGCGCTCTCGCGCTACGCGGGCATGCTCGCGATCCTGGAGAACGAGCCGTTCGAGGCGCCGGCGCTCATCGCGCTGCAGAAGCGTCTCCTCGAGAGCGGCGCGTCGGCGACGAAAGAGATGGCGTCGCTCTCGCGCATCGTCGGTTTCCTCGATGCGCGCAACAACGAGGTCTTCCGCTTCTTCATCGGCCCCATGCTGATGTGGGATCTCTGGTGCGCGCTCGCGCTCGACTCTTGGAGGGCGCGCGCGGGTCGCGTTGCGTTCGGCTGGTTCCGCGCGCTCGCAGAGCTCGAGGCGCTTGCGTCGCTGGCCGGCTTCGCGTTCGAGCGCCCCGACCACGTGTTCCCCGAGATGGTCGCGGAGCAGACGCTCGAGGCGGTGCATCTCGGCCACCCGCTGATCGAGGCAGACAAGCGCGTGTCGAACGACATCACCATCCAGGGTCCCGGCTATGCGCTGGTGGTCACGGGCTCGAACATGTCGGGCAAGAGCACGCTGCTGCGCGCGGCGGGCATCAACGTGGTGCTCGCGAACGCCGGCGCGCCGGTCTGCGCGAAGTCGATGCGCGTCGGCCGCCTCATCGTGGCGACGAGCATGCGCGTGTCGGACTCGCTCGACGAGGGCACGAGCCGCTTCTACGCCGAGCTGAAGAAGCTGAAGCTGGTCCTGGATCTGGCGCGCAAGGCGAAGAAGAAGGAGCTCGAAGGCACGGTCCTCTTCCTGCTCGACGAGATCCTCCACGGCACGAACACCCGCGAGCGCTTGATCGGCGCGCGCGCCATCCTCCGCGAGCTGCTGGCCCAGGGCGCGATGGGTGCAGTCTCCACGCATGATCTCAGCCTCGGCGATCTCCAGGGCGAGATGCCCGACCACGTGAAGAACGTGCACTTCGAGGAGCAAGTCACCGGCGAGGTGATGACCTTCGACTACAAGCTTCGCACGGGCATCGTGCAGAGCTCGAACGCGCTGCGGCTCATGAAGATCGTGGGTCTCGACGTGGTGGAAGAGCCCGCGCTTCCCGCGCCGTAGTGGACGGCCCGTCGCTCACTGCTTCAAGTAGGTCGTTAGCCGTCCCGCGCTCGTGAGGGTCACGAAGGCCGTGGCCGTGGCCGTGTACGTCTCGGCTGCGTCGAGGCCCGTGAACTCGCCGCACACTCCGTGAATCATGAGGTTCGCCGCGCTGGTGGTGGCGACGAAGCCGCCGCGGTGGTCGACGCCAGATTCATGCTGCCCATCGAGTGGTTCCCTACCGAGCTCCTTTACGACGTCGCCGCGCCCACGCCGCAGATCGTCTTTTGACGAGGAGCCGCTGATCAGCCGCCGATGCCGCGCATCGAGACGTCGGCGGCGCTCGGCTCCGTGCAGCCCTTGAACGATTCGCCGTCGGGCTTCATCGTCCACGCATCGGCGACCGCCGCTGCGACGCCCGCCGCGTCACCGGTGCGCGCGAAGGCGGCGGCGGAGAGGCCGTCGTTCGTCGCCAGGCACGGGCGCAGCATGCCGTCGCTCGCCACGCGCAGCCGATCGCAGCCCTTGCAGTACGTGTCGCTCGTGCCCGTGATGAAGCCGACTTTCTTCGACGCGTCGTGGCGCGCGAGCAGGTAACGCGCCGGGCCGCGGTCCTTCTCGCGTGTGGGATCGCCGGGCAAGAGAAGATGCGCGAGACGCATGCGCATCTCGCTCGCGGTGACCACGCGATCGGCCAGGTTCGCGCCTTCGCCCACCGCCATCACCTCGAGGAGCCGCGGGACGATGCCGTGCGCCCAAGACCAGCGGACCAGCGCCTCGACTTCGGCGTCGTTCTCGTCCTTGACGATCACGGCGTTGAGCTTGATCTCCTCGAAGCCGGCCGCGAGCGCCGCGTCGATGCCGCGCATCACGACGTCGAGCTTTCCGCCGCGCGTCATGCGCTTGAAGCGACCGCCGTCGAGGCTGTCGAGGGACACGTTCACGCGCCGGAGACCCGCGGCTCGCAGCGGCGCAGCGAGCTTCTCGAGGCGCGTGGCGTTGGTGGTGACGGCGACGTCGTCAAGGCCGAGCGTGTCGAGGAAGCGAACGACCGGGACGATGTCGCGATGGAGGAGAGGCTCACCGCCCGTGAGGCGCACCCGGCGCACGCCGGCGACGACGAGACCGCGGACCATCGTCTGCCACGCCTCGAGATCGAGCCGTTCGTCGACGTAGCCGTCCTGCTTGTGCGGCCGGCAGTAGATGCACGCGAGGTCACACCGGTCCGTCAACGAGAGGCGCACCGACCGTGGCGGGGTCGCCGGTGCAGCACGCGTCTGGAGGACGGGAAGGGCGTACATGAGCGAGGATAAAGGGAATAGTAGCGGAAACCGGCGGAGCTCGCCGCGCAGAGGCTGCCGAGCTGCTCCCATTCAATACGCGCCGAGGCGGGGCCGAGTTTCGCCCGCGTTTCGTTCTTTGCCCTCGCGTCCTCGCCGCGGCGTTCGGTGCACGATCGCGGTAGAATCCGCGACACCCATGCTGCCTCGCGTCATCACCGTCACCGTGAGCGATACCCGCACCGCCGCCGACGACCTCTCGGGCCGGGCGCTCGTCGAGGAGCTCGCTGCCTTCACACACGTCCGCCACGTCATCGTGCCCGATGAGCCCGACCGCATCCTCGCGATCGTGCGCGAGGTCATGGAGAAGGACGAGGCAGACGCGGTCGTGCTCTCCGGCGGGACGGGCATCGCGCCACGTGATCGCACCTACGAAGCGCTCGAGTCGCTCTTCGACAAGCACCTCGACGGGTTCGGTGAGGCCTTCCGTCGCCTGTCGTGGGATCAGGTCGGCGTGCGCTCGATCCTCTCGCGGGCGACGGCGGGCACCATCGGAACGCGCCTCGTGTTCTCTTTGCCAGGCAGCGAGAAGGCGGTGCGGCTCGGTGCGCGAGAGCTCATCGCCCCCATCCTGGCGCACGCGGTCGATCTTCTCCACGGGCGCGCCGGCCACGCGGTCGCGCCGACGAAGGACCATGCGTGACGCTGACCATCCTCTACTTCGCGGCCGTGCGTGATCTGGTCGGGAAGGACGAAGAGGCCCTCGACGTCCCGCCCTCCGTGACCACCATCGGTGCCCTCGCGACCCACCTCACCACGGTGCACGCCGCCCTCGAGGGACGGCTTAAATACGTGCGCTTTGCACGTAACGAGGAGTTCGCCGCCG
>JAYTOQ010000562.1:0-1697 GCA_043747665.1 Polyangiaceae bacterium
ACATTCTCCAACCCCGGCAGCCAGCCCATCGAGGGGTGGTACTGGTTCACCATCCCCACCACCGCGATGGTCACGGGGTTCGCGCTCGAGACCAACGGCGTCCTCGTCGAGGGTGAGGTCATCGAGAAGCGGGAAGCGGCGGCGCAGTACGGCAACGCGATGCGCCAGGGCAACGACCCCGCGCTCCTCGAGTGGGTCGACGGCCGCACCTATCGCGCTCGCGTCTTCCCGATCCCCGCGAGCGGCACGCGCCGCGTCGTCCTCCGCTACATCGAGATGCTCCCGATGGTCGAGGGCAAGACGCGATACGTGTATCCTCTCCGTTCCGACGATCCCGTCCGCTTCGACGAGTTCGCGCTCTCCGTCGACGTCGGCGGCACCGATCAGGACGTCGACGTGGCCTCCTCGCTCGACGCGCGCGTCGAGCCGGGCGGTCGCACGGTCTCGATGCGCCGCAGCGGCTACATCCCGCGCGCCGACTTCCAGCTCGAGCTCGCCAGCAAGAAGAAGCGGCCCACCGTGTCGGCGTGGCGCTTTCAGGCCGGCGCCGATCAGGCCGACTACGTCATGCTCCGCTACGCGCCGGACAAGGACTTCGCGAAGGAGCCGCAGGCCAATGCCGACGTCGTCCTCGTCGTCGACACCTCCGCGGGCGGCGACGAGAGCTCGCGGCAGCTACGCGTCGCGGCCGCCGAAAGCGCCCTCCGCGCGCTCAGCGATCAGGATCACTTCGCGCTCGTCACGCTCGATATTTCGCCCACCGTCGTCTATCCGAAGGAAGGCCTCGCGCCGGCCACCGAGTCGGACATCGCGAAGGCCCTCGAGAAGCTGAGCGACCACCCGATCAGCGGCGCCACCGATCTCGGCGCCATGTTCGAGCCGGCGCTGGCTCGTCTCCACGGCAAGGAGCAGGCGGCTGTGATCTACGTCGGCGACGGCGCGCCCACGTCGGGCGAGACCGGCGCAGAGGCCCTCCTCGATCGCCTTCGCCGCTCGCTCACCGGCTCGCGCGCGCGCTTCTTCGCCATCGGCACCGGCGCCGACGCGCATCACGATCTCCTCACGCAGCTCACGCGCGCCGGCGGCGGCCAGTACGTCCGCATCGACGAGTCGAGCCAGACGACGGGCCAAGCGCTCCGTCTCACGAGCGCCATCAAGACCGCGGCCATCACCGACATTGCGGTCGATCTCGGCGCTGGCCTCGATCAGCCGCTCTACTCGGCGACCGGCAAGCTCTCGCGCGGCGAAGAGCTGGTGCTCCTCGCGCGCACGCACCATCCGCTGCCCGACAAGGTGGCCGTGCACGGGCGTATCGCGGGCAAGGACTTCGACGACAAGTACGACGTGAAGGTCGACACGACGTCGGTCACCGCATCGCTCGTTCCGCGCCTCTGGGCCGCGGAATACGCGCGTCGGCTCATGGGCTCCGGGACCGCGCAGGAGGACAACCGCGGTCAGATCCTCTCGCTCGGCGTCGAGTATGGCCTCATCACGCCGTTCACGAGCTCCCTCGCGCTCGACAGCGAGCAGTCGTACGCGCGTCAGGGCATCCAGCGAAGGCGCTCGCGCGTGCGCGGCGTTCGCCTCACCGCCATCGAAGCTCCGTCCGACGAGGAGCACCTCATGCGCGGGCTCCTTCCCGCTGCGCCGCCCACGATGATGGGCTGTAGCAGAAGCATGTCTGCGTCCTCCGAGGA
>JAYTOQ010000563.1:0-8001 GCA_043747665.1 Polyangiaceae bacterium
TCCGAGGATCGCGCTCCACGTCCGTACGGAAGGCTGCCGCTGCGCGACGGGCAATCTCCCCGCGCGCGGCGGCATCTTTCGACGGGTCGCTCAAGGAGCCCGCGCGCAGCGGATGCCGATGGAGATATCGCGCACGGAGGCGCTGGCGCGGAAGCCGGCCACGCTGGTGGTGCCGTCGTTGAAGTAGCCGGAGCCGTGCGTGACGCGCGCGCCGCCCCCACCGAGGACCACGCAGTCCACGCACGGGTTCGAGTAGCCGTCGACGTAGCCGTCGAGCGCCCAATCGCGAAGGTTGCCGCCGAGGTCAGCCTGCAGCCAGCGCCACGCCACGCAGTTGATCGGCGAGTGCTCGTTCATCGCGGCCGCTGCCGGCCGCCGGTGTCCAGCCGCCGACGACGGCCGCGACGAACGCGCGGAAGCGGCCGACGGTGACCTCGAAGCGGTCGAGCGGAAACGAGGTGACCTGCGCCGGATCGCGCCAGGTGACCAAGCCGCCGGTTCCCCGTCACGCCTCGAGCGTATCAGTCGATCTACGCGGATCTGCAACGGTCCGTTCCAGGGGGCGCGCTTGTCAAAGCTCCGAGGGCGCCGCATCCTGGCCTCATGCGCCAACCGACGATCTACCTACCGCACGGCGGCGGCCCTTGTTTCTTCATGGATTGGACCATGGGGCCCGCGGATACGTGGGACGCGACGGCGGAGTTCCTTCGCGGTATCGCCGCGTCGCTTCCCGAAAAGCCCAAGGCGCTACTCGTCATCTCGGCGCACTGGGAAGAGGAGCAGCCGACGGTGATGAGCGGAACTGCGCCGCCGCTCCTCTTCGACTACCACGGCTTTCCGAAGCACACGTACGAGCTCACGTGGCCCGCGCCCGGCTCGCCGACGCTCGCCACGCGGATCGTGGAGCTCCTCGGACACGCAGGCATCGAAGCGAAGAAGAACGACTCGCGCGGCTTCGATCACGGCGTCTTCGTCCCGCTCAAGGTGGCGTTCCCCGAAGCGCAGATCCCGACCCTTCAGCTGTCCCTGCGCTCCAGCCTCGACCCGGCCGAGCACTTGGCGATCGGGCGTGCGCTCGCGCCGCTCCGCGACGAAGGCGTGCTCATCATCGGGAGCGGCATGAGCTATCACAACATGCGCGGCTTCATGACCGGGAGCGGCACCGCCGACTCGAAGCGCTTCGACGAGTGGCTCTCGGCGACCATCACCAAGGCACCGCGCGAGCGCGACGGGCTCCTCCAGGATTGGGCACGAGCGCCTGCCGCGCGGGCATCGCATCCGCGAGAGGAGCACCTCATCCCACTGATGGTCGCCGCCGGCGCCGCGGGAGAAGACCTCGGCGTTCGCGTCTTCAACGACGCGCCCATGCAGACCGTCGTATCGGCGGTTCGCTTCGGCTGATTCGTTCTTCAGCGCGCCGCGTCGCGCAGCGGCGCGCCGATCGAGAGCCAGATCGCGTCGGCCCAGTGCGACGCTCCGGGCTGCGTCGGATGGAGGTGATCGGGCTGTCGCTCGATCACGAGGTCGTAGGAATTCGTCCATCCGCACGGCGCCGTGGTCCGCGCGAGCATCGCGATCAGCCCTGTTTCCTGGCGTCCGATGGAGAGCGGACCGATCCATCGGCATGGCCGACCGCCTACCTGCGCGACGATCGATTTCACGTCCACCTCGTAGTCCTCGGGCCTCGCCGCGGTGAGGTTGTTCATCCCCAAGGTCAGCAGGACGACGTCGGGATTCTTCCAGCGCAGGAGCGCCTCGAGCTTCTTCGAGGTCGCGTAGGTATGGAGGCCGGCGTCGATCTCGGTGATGGCCTCGTAGCGCACACCGGCAGCTTCGAAGCGCGTCTTCAGCTCGAGCGCGAGGCCCTGGTCGAAGCCGAGCGACGTATCGCCGACATGTAGAACGTACTTCGCGCCCGCGGGCCACGAGGGCCCTGGCGCGGAGTCCGGCGCCACGTCGGGCGGGGGCGGCGTGACCGATGCCACCGCGGTCGCGACCGGCGCAACGGTGGACGCGACGACGGACGCGACGGGCGACGCGACGGGCGTACGCACCGAAACCGGCGCACGGCGCGAGAACAGCACCGCGATGGCGAGCGCGGTGAGCCCCACGAGCACGGCCCACAGCACGGGCCGCTGGATCATCAGAAGTGCGAGCCCACGTTGAGGTGCAGCGCCGCGACCTTGCCCTTGTCGAAGCCGAAGCCGAGCGGCGGATCGACGCCGAGGAGCAGGCCGAGACGCGCGAAGGTCGTCCCGCTCTCGTACGATCCGAACGGCTCGACGCTGCCCTGTGCGTTGTCGCCTTTCGTGAACGCGTCGCCCTCGCTGACGGCGTGGACGATCTGGATCCCGGCGCCGCCGCCCCAGCCTGACTCGCCGTGCTTCTCGAATTCGAAGCGCATCTGGTAGAGGAACACCGCCTTCCGAGTGCTGACCAGCGTCGCCTTGTCCTCGGTCGGGACGAACAGCGTCGGCTCGATCGAGCCGCGCAAGAAGAGGCCCGGCGACGACTGCCATTCGACGCCGCCGCGGAGGCCAATCGGCACGTATTTGTAAGCCCAGTAGTGGAGGTCGTAGAGCGCCATCGAGGTCGCGCCGAGGGCGTTTGCGACCTGCCACGGGGCGGAATCGCTGAGCCCCGCAAGCGGCGCGCTGATGCGGCCGCCGATGAACCACGTGGTGCGTGCGTCCGTCGTGACGTACGTGAGGCCGACGGTGGGGTTACCGACGCCGATGCCCGCCTTGCTGTCGGTCGTCGATCCGAGCTGCGTGTTGGTGGCCAGCGAGAAGGGTACGTGAACGTCGAGGAGAAGGGTCGGCGAGAGCTCGAAGACGGCGTACGGGATGATCGGGAACGTCGAGCCGAGGCCCTTCGCGCTGAACCAGTAGATCTCGACGCCTGCTCCGGCGCGCATCATCGGCTTCCACGTGGGCGCGGGACCGTCGTCGGAGGGCGGCGCCTCGGCGCGGCTGGGCGACGCGGGCGCAGCGGCGCGGGCGGGAGCGGCTGGCGCGCTCGACGGCGGCGGCGACATCGGCGTCCCCGGCGGCGGGGGAGCCGGCGGCGGCAGATCGCTGGGAGGAGCCTGCGCGAACGCCGAAGAGGACGCCGACGTCATCGCGAAGACCGTGAACAGGATGGCGGCGGGGAGCCGGACGGGTCTCATCCGCCCAGGGTAAGCGCATTCCCCGTCAAAGCACGCGCGCGAATACGGCGGGCGCTATGGACGGATGGACCGAGCGCTGGCCATGAACCACGCACGATGCCGAACCTGCGCTGCTCCTCGCTCCTCCTTGGCTCGCTGCTCGTCGCTGCCTGTGCGACTCCGTCGCCGGCCGTCGTCAACGGTGACGGAGACGTCGCGGAACAGCCAGGCCCGACGATCCTGCCGCCGACCTCTGACACGTTCGCCCTTCCGCCTCCGCCGACGCCGATCGAACGCGGGCGTGAGCTCCTCGTCACCGACGGCGCGGTGCTCTCCGGAGCGCGCTCCGACAACGCGAGCGCGCTGGCGCCTTGGAGCTTCCGTCACGCGATGGAGGCCCTCGCGGCGGCGAGCTCGGTCGACCCGGCCGCGTTCGTGAGCGGCTGGCTCGCGACCTGGCAGACCTCGGCGACGGCTGCCTCCGAGGGAAGCCTCCCGCTCGGCGCGCGGCCCGATGTCCAGAAGGACCTCGTGTGCCCGTGGCTCCGCCTCACGCCGGAGAATGGTTGCGACGAGACGTGTGCGCAGTGCGCGTCGTCGAAGCTCGATCTCTCGCGCGCGCCGTTCCGCCTGCTGGCCATCGTGAACCGGCTCGATCTCGCCGAGACCGCGAACGGGTGCAAGCCGGAGGCGTCGGAGGCGCGGCTCCTCTTCATGGCCATGCAACCCGGGACGACCACGCCGCTCTCGTTCAACGCCATCTTCGAGTACGCGGTCGACGGGACGAACGCAGGCGCTCCGCAGTCATGGCATGCGCTCGCCGCGCTGCACGGCAATGCCGAATACGCCGCTGCTCTCGAGGCGCTCACGCGCACGTTCACGGACAGCGCGCGGCTCGGCCAGATCCGGACGAGCGAGAACCTCGCCGGCACGTCGTGGGAGCTCCGGCAGTTCGCGCACGTTCGCGGCAAGCTCGTGCCGACGGCGCTGACCAACACCGTCGCCGACGCGCTCGACGGCACGACGCAGCTCGCGACGCACCTGAGCACGCACGAGTCGGAGATCTTCGCGGGCGACAACGCCGTTCCACCCGACGTGGCAACGGCATTCTCCACCATGCCGAAGGCCGACTTCCGCTGGAGCAGCGCCACCGCGAACCCGAGCACGCTTCACCTGTTCGGTCTGAGCACGTGCAACGGCTGTCATGCGGGGGAGCGTGGCGACACGAGCGTGCTTCCGTTCTCGCACGTGGGCGTCGACGCGAGCGGCGCGACCGTCGTGTCGCGCTTCCTCTCGGATCCGTCTGCGCCGGACAACGACGAGCTCGCGTTCCGCGGACGCTCACTCGCGCGCCGGCTGACCGGCCAGTGCGGTTCGATTGACGCCTCGTATGGAGGACGCCATGGCGGCGGCGGCGGCAGCGGCGGCCTCGAAGTCACGGCCGATCGCGGCGGCGCGTCCGCGCAGCGCGTCCACTAGCCGGCTCGACGAGCCTACTTCGTCGACCAGTCGCTCGACGTCGCGCGGGCGCGCAGACGCGCGGCGCGGCGGTTCCACATCGGGGCCACGATCACGCTCCCGATGAAGAGGAACAGCAGCGGGAACGCCGCCGCGGCGATCAGCACCTCGCTCGTCGCTGGGCCTCGAGCGAAGAACACGCCGAACGCGAGCAGCACGCTCGCGGGCAGGCCGTAGAGCACCGACACCGAAACGACGCGAGCAAGCGAGAGGTCCTCGTCCTTCCCGGGCCGCAAAAAGAGGAAGGGCCACCAGGTCCAATCTCTGTCACTGACCTCGTTCACCACTTCTTCGATCCGATCGGTAGGCAAGCAACGAGTGAAGCATTAACGCCTCACGCAGCAAGCGCGAGCAGCGATAAATGTGACGGTTCGCCACGCGTGGGACGGTCGCGCTGACTGCCTTACGTTCGGCGCCGCGCCATCGAGTCGGACGCGACCGGAGGGCTCTCGCTCCTCGTGCGCGACGTCTGACGATGTAGCGCGACCAGCTTGCGGCCGAAGGCCATCGCGTGAAGCCCGTCCTGAATCCGTGCTTAAGGCACGAGGTGGCGATGTGGTGTCTTCCCTCGCGTCGGACAGCGCGGTACCAAGGTCGCATGTCGCTCGCCCATTACGTCACGATCGGTCACTCTGGACTTCGCGTCAGCCCTCTCTGCCTCGGCGCGATGACGTTCGGCAAGGAGTGGGGCTGGGGCTCCGAGGTCGCCGACGCCAAGCGCATCCTCGATCACTACGTCGCGACGGGCGGCAACTTCATCGACACCGCCAACGGCTACACGAAAGGGCACTCTGAGGCGATCATCGGGGAGCACCTGGCACACGATCGCAGCAAGCGTGATCGTGTCGTCATCGCCACGAAGTTCACCACGAACATGTTCATGGGTGACCCGAACGGCGGCGGCGCGAGCCGAAAGGCGATCATCGCTCAGTGCGAGGAGTCGCTGCGTCGCCTGCAGACCGAGTACATCGATCTCTACTGGCTGCACGCCTGGGACAAGACGACGCCCATCGAGGAGACGATGCGCGCGCTCGACACGCTCGTCGAGCAAGGCAAGGTCCGCTATCTCGGCTTCAGCGATACACCGGCCTGGAAGGTGGCTCAGGCGCAGACCATGGCAACGCTCCGCGGCTGGTCTCCGCTCGTCGCGCTGCAGATCGAATATTCGCTGCTCCAGCGCACCGTCGAGGGTGAGCTCACGCCGATGGCGCAGGAGCTCGGTCTTGGTGTCACGCCGTGGGGACCGCTGCGAGGCGGCGCGCTCAGCGGCAAGTACAAGCGCGCCGACAAGGGCAAGCACGAGGCCGGCCGCGGAGCGCGCGTCACGAATTACCTCGATGACCGTACGTTCGACATCCTCGACGTCCTCGAGAGTGTCGCGAAGGAGCTCGACACCACGGTCGCGCGCGTCGCGATCGCCTGGGTGCAGGGCCGCCCCGGAGTCACGTCGACCATCATCGGCGCCCGCACGATGGAGCAGCTCGAGGACAACCTCGCTGCCCTCGACGTGAAGCTCGGCGTCGCGCACATCGCGAAGCTCGACGCAGCGAGCAAGCCGCAGCTTCCGTTCCCGTGTGACATGCTCGCGATGGTCCCGTCGTTCGCGTTCGGCGGCACGACCATCAACGGCACCGCATCGACGGCGTGGGCACAGGCGCCGCAGAACGACGCCGAGCGCTTCTGACCGGGGCCTCGCCGCTCGAGCTCCACGCGACACGCAGATCTTGCATGGGCCTGCATGCGCTGCGCGCCGCGCGTCGCCTTCGTGTGGGAAGAGGCTAACAACGAGGGGTATGAATCGTGCGGACGCGCAGGCCATGCGCAAGTACTGGCTGGCGTTCATCGCCGTGGCCGATCTACTTCTTCGTCGCGGTGGCGTTCTCGAATCTCGTCGGCGCGGGCCTGTTCGGCTTCATGATCAACCCGCCGATCGCGCTCTATTGCATGCAGGGCCTCAACACGACGCCGGTGCACGCGCACACCGCGCTCTTCGGCGTGTACGGCATGCTCGGCATCGGGATCGTCCTCTTCTGCATGCACGCGCTGCGGCCCACCGCACGCGGACCGAGCCGGCCCGCGAGGAGCGACTCGACGCTGACGTGCTCGACCGCATCGCCCAGGCGCGCGTCTCCGCGTCCGACGAGGGGGCATGAGCGTCCTCGCCGCCAAGGGCTTTCGCGCGTTCTTCTTGCTGGCGGGCACGTTCGCTGCGCTCGTCCTGCCGGTGTGGCTGCTCACCCTCGCGGGCGTGCTCGGCGCACCCGGAGCAGGCTACCTCGCGGCCGCGATGTGGCACGCCCACGAGATGATCTTCGGCTTCGCCGTCGCCGTCTTCGCCGGGTTCCTGCTCACAGCCGTGAGCAACTGGACCGGACGCGAGGCGCTGGCCGGCAAGCCGCTGCTCGCCGCGTGCGCGCTCTGGACGCTCGGGCGCATCGCGATGGCCCTCGCCGCTTCACTGCCGCGCGGAGTACCAGCGCTCCTCGATCTCGCGTTCCTTCCCGCGCTCGTCGTCGTGCTCGCGAGGCCGCTGGTCGCGACGCGGAGCTGGCGCAACCTGATCATGGTCGTGGCGCTCACCGTGCTCTGGCTGGCGAACGTGGCGATCCATCTCGACGCGCTCGGCGTGCGGCCCGGAGCAAGCCATCGCGCCTTCATCGTGGCGCTGGACGTCATCGTGGTCCTGATGATCGCGATGACCGGTCGCATCGTCCCGATGTTCACGAAGAACGCCACCGGAGTCGACGCGGTACGCGCGCAGCCCACGCTCGACAAGGCCGCGCTCGCCGCGATGGTGGCCACGTCGCTCCTCGATGCGACGACCTCCGACCCGCGACTCGCGGGCACTGCCGCCCTGGTGACCGCCGTTCTCGTCGCCGTGCGATCGGCGACGTGGGGCACGCGACATACCGCACACGTACCGATGCTGTGGATCCTGCATGCGGGCCATGCGTGGATCATCGCGGGGCTCGCGCTGCGCGGAGCGGCCGCGTTCACGTCGTTCATTCCCGCTGTCGTGGCGACGCACGCGCTCACGGTGGGCGCCATCGGCGGCCTGACCCTGGGGATGATGTCGCGCGTCGCCCTCGGTCATACCGGCCGACCGCTGACGCCGTCACCCGCGGTCACGCTATCGTTCTGGCTGATGACGGTGGCTGCGGTCGTCCGCGTGCTCGGTCCGCTCGTCGATGTCGCGGCGTATCGGACCTGGGTGTTCGCGTCCGGGATCTTGTGGTCGCTCGCGTTCGCCCTGTTCGTCCTCGTGCATGCGCCGGTGCTTGCGGCGGCGCGCGTCGACGGCAAGCCCGGATAGCGCCGCGGTAGGCCCCATCGAC
>JAYTOQ010000564.1:0-4724 GCA_043747665.1 Polyangiaceae bacterium
ACCTCCTCCGCGCGCTGCGCTCCGTTCGCCGGCGGCACCTCGTCGTACCTGCGGCGATCGCCGCGATCGTGGTGACGGCCTCGGCGCCCGCGTGGGCCGACGACGACTGGATCCGGCGCGAGCTTCTGATTCAGCTCGGCGTGCGACCCGCGACGTCGCGCTGAGCGACGAGGATCTTGTTGCGTGCAGACTGCAGCTGTTGCTTCAGCGTCGTCGCCTCGCGGGCGATGTCCTGCCAGTCGTCGGCCACGGCATCGGCGCCCAGCGTCTCGGCCTCGGAGACCACGGACTCGGTGCGCGTCGCCACCTCGCTCAGCGTGTGCAAGAGGTCCTGGGCGTTGGCGCCGTCCTGCTTCGCTTCGAGCTCGGCCACCGGCTCGTTGAGCGCGCGCGCTCGCTCGCCGAGCGCGGAGAACCGATCGAGCAGCTCCGACCGCTTCTGGATGCGCTGCTGGATCTTCTCGGCCGCCTGCACCGCCTCGGAGATGCACGTCTGTTGACGGACCTGGACGCCCTGCATCGCCGCGGCGAACGCCTGCAGGCGCTCGGCCATGCGCTGCTCGCCAGCGGCGCAGTGCTCCAGGAGATCCTTCGCGCGATGAATGGCCTTCTCGGTGTTGAGGCTCATCCTCTTCACCTCGGAGACGAACGTCTCGTACTCGAGGAGCTCGCCCTCGAGGGCCGAAGCGGCCTTCGCGAGGGGCGTCTCGACGATCTTCTTCGATGGCGGTGCGGGCATGGCGCCCACGGGTCTACTCGCTGAACCCATCAATTTCCAGCCTCCGCCGCCCACTGCGGCAACGCAGTCTTCCCCTACGCGCGCCGCGTGCGTAGCCTCTTGGCGGTGAGCGACCAGGACAAGCGACGAGAGCAGCGCTTTTCTGCACGGATCGTCGCGCGCGTGCTGCGGCGCGGAGACGACGTCGAGCTCATGACCAACGACGTGAGCTTTCGCGGCGCGTTCCTCCGGACCGATGCGCCCCCGGCCTTGCGGCAGCTGGTGCGCGTGGCGTTCGTCATGCCGGGCGGCGAGCTGGTCTCGGCCCACGCGATGGTGGTGCACGTGGTGCCGCCGGGGAACGGCGCCGGCATTCCCGGCGCGGGCGTCCAGTTCTGGGGCCCGGTGCAGGAGTCGAAGGCCTGGGAGAAGTACGTCTACGAGTGCAAGATCCGCGAGCGCGCCGGCGTCGCATCGTCAAGGACGACCGACAAGGTGCGCCGCTCGTCCGAGCGCTTCAAGCTGGCGCTCGAGGTCATCGTCGACGGCCGGCGCCTCAGCACACGCGACGTCTCGGAGACCGGCATGGCCATCCGCTCCGAATCGGCGATGCCGGTCGGGACGCGCGCGCACATGCAGGTGCACTCCAACGGTCACCCCTCGATGGCGCTCGACGTCATCGTGCGGCGGCGCATCGAAGAGCCCGACTTCAAGGGCCTCGGCGTGGAGTTCGTCGACGTGAAGCCCGAGACGAAGGATGCCCTCATGGCGCTGCTTCGTCCCGTATCGAGCGAGGAAGGCGCCATCTTCATCGACGACGACGACCCCGGGCTGCACTGAGAATCGCCCTAATCGAGCGTGTCGTCGCCGTCGACCAGCGAGGAGTCCGGCGGCGGCGCGATGACCGACGACGGCGCCGACGACTTTGGCTCGGGCGACATGAGCTTGCGCACGAGGTCGGCACGGTTCGCGACGCCGAGCTTCAAATAAAGACGACGCACGTAGGTACGCACCGTGTTCTCGCTGAGCCCCGAGATGGCGGCGACGTTGACGCCGCTGTAGCCCGCGACGAGGAGGCGCGCGATCTCGCGCTCGCGCTTGCTGAGGCCCTCGATCGGCGCGGCCTTGTCCTGCTGCTCGACGCGGAGTACGGCGCACTTGACGTTGTTGAACACGGGATCGCCGTCGATCTTCGCGACACCGACGACTGCGCCCGAAGGTAGGCGCGGCGGCGTGGGCAGCGCATCGCCCTTCGCGCGCGCCGCGAGTGACTGCTCGGCGGCGTCGACGATGTGGTCGGCGATCGGAACGACGTCCGTCTCCCAATCGATGCCGCTCTCGCGGTTCGCCGCCCAGACCACCTTGCGGCGCTCGCGGTCGATGACGAAGAGCGTGCCGCTCACTTTGCTGAACGCGCGGAGCGCCGCGGCCTCGCGCGACAGCTCATCATAGGCGAGCTGCGTCCGGACGCCCGCCACCACGAACGGTCCCAGCGCTTCGATCTTCTTCGCGTCCTCTGGCGTGAGCTCGCCCTCCGACTCACGACGCTCCAGGCCGGCGAGCCCGAAGAGCACCCCGCCCTCGTGGAGAAAAAAGAGGAGCGTGTGCTTCATGCCGTCGCCCGCGTGCTCCGCGAAGTACGGCAACTTCATCTTTTCGTCCTCCGGGTAGAGCTCACCGGCGACATAGACGCGGCGCGTCGTCTCGACGACGCTCTTGGTCTCGAACCCGAAGGCCTGCGTCAGACGCTTCCCATCTGCGCCTTTAAGCGGGCTTAGGACGCCGTCGACGAGGCGCGACGAGTCGGCGTAAGCCCGCGTGTCCTCGGTGCCAATGCAGAAGAATGCCCCCGAGGCGGGGACCACCTGACGCATCGCGTCCATGACCCGCCTACGGAAGCTCGAACGCGTCCCGTGCTGGACCACGGAGAGTCGCGCCATGTCCAGGGCCCCCAGCTCATCCATCTCGTCGCTCCTGTCGTGCCGAAACCGCTCGCGGTCGTGGCATACTGTAGTCATGTCCGAGTTCGCCACCGAGCGCGATCGCGCGGCCGACCTCATCTTCGACTGGAACGAGGTCAATCGCAAAGGGCGGATTTTGCCGAAGAACGCCACGTTCTTCGACGAGACCCTCCGCGATGGGCTCCAGAATCCGTCCGTCGTCGATCCCGGGGTCGAAGACAAGCTGCAGATCCTCCACCTCATGGAGGAGCTCGGTATCCACGTCGCCGACGTCGGTCTCCCTGGCTCCAGCAAGCGCGCCTTCGAGGACACGCTGCGCCTCTGCAAGGAGGTCGTCGACTGCAAGATGAAGATCCGCGTGGCCTGTGCCGGACGGACCGTCGTCTCGGACATCACGCCGATGATCGAGCTCTCGCAGCGCGCGGGCCTGCCCATCGAGGTCTATGCCTTCATCGGCTCCTCCCCCATCCGCCAGTTCGTGGAGAGCTGGGACGTCGAGCTCATCGCGAAGCGCAGCACCGAGGCCATCGACGTCGCGGTGAAGGCCGGCCTCGCCGTCGCCTACGTCACCGAGGACACGACGCGCTCGCGTCCCGAGGTGCTCACCACGCTGTTCCGGGCCGCCATCGATCACGGCGCGACGCGGCTCTGCCTCTCGGACACCGTCGGCCACGCCACTCCCGACGGCGTGCGCAATCTCATTCAGTTCACGAAGAACGTGGTCGCCGGCACCGGCGCCGACATCGGCATCGACTGGCACGGTCATAACGATCGCGGCCTCGCGCTCGAGAACGCCATTTGGGCCTTCGAGTACGGCGCCGATCGCGTGCATGCCACGGGGCTCGGGATCGGCGAGCGCGTCGGCAACGCGCAGATGGAGCTCCTGCTCCTCAACCTGAAGCTCCTCGGGCAGCTCGACGGCCAGGATCTGACGAAGCTGCTCGAGTACTGCGAGACCATCGCCCGCGCCGTGAAGTGGGATATCCCGATCAGCTATCCGCTCGTCGGCCGCGACGCGTTCCGCACCGCCACCGGCGTCCACGCCTCGGCGGTCGTGAAGGCCATGGCGAAGGGTGACACGTGGCTCGCCGACCGCATCTACAGCGGCGTCCCCGCTGGCATGATCGGCCGATCGCAGGAGATCAACATCGGCTTCATGAGCGGCGCGTCCAACGTGAACTACTGGCTCGCGCAGCGGAAGATCGCCGCCGACGACACGCTCGTCGCGGAGATCCTCAAGACCGCGAAGAGCCAGGACCACATCATGACGGAGGAGGAAGTCCTCGCCGTCGTGAAGCGCGTCAGGCCGTAAGCGCCGTCCAGATCGCGTCGCGCGCGTTGAGCGGCGCCTTCACGCCGCATGACTCGCGCGCAGCTCAGAGCCGCGTGAGCGGCGAAACCCGAGTCAGAGCACGGCGATGGCGGCGCGCACGTCGTAACACCTACGCGCACCGTCGCCGGGTAGACGACCGTGCGAAGGAAGTCGCACGTGGTGGTGGCGAGGATGGGCCCGATCGCGCTCAGCCCGCTGGTTGCGACTCCGATGCGCTGGAACATGGCAATGCGCGCCGACTCGAACCACGTGAAGAATCGCGCGTTGTTGACGTGGCCGAGAGCGTCCATCTCCGACCACTGGACGACGATCGACACCGTGAGCGGAAAGGACGCTGACATCGGCGTCGACGATATCAGCCCAACCCGCGTCGGAATGCGGCGAGTCGACGCTGGGCGACGAGCTCCGGGTCCGTGCAGACGAGCCCGCCGGCGCCGAGGATGTCGAGCCATGCGTCCGTCGCGACCCGCTGTACGAATCTCTCGACCTCCACGCGGTGCGCTGCGCGGATGATCCCTCGCACCTGCTGCCCCACGAAGAAGGCGGCTTGGACCTCGTGCTCGAGGTCGGCCAGCGGCGCCTGCCAGCGGCGTTCGTCCCAATCGTCGAGCGCAGCCTCGAAGACGCGACCGAGGTCCCTGACGTCGCGCTCTCTTTCGTGAGGCCTATCGAGCCAGGCAACCATCTTCAGGACCACGATCGCAGCGAGGCT
>JAYTOQ010000565.1:0-2342 GCA_043747665.1 Polyangiaceae bacterium
TCGCCCATCGTGTCGAGGATGTCGGCCACCGCGCCGATCGTGTCGTCCGCTTGCTTCAGCGCGGCGAGGTACCCGCCATAGTCGTTGCGATGGCCGAGCTCGTCCGTGTCGCCGAGGCCGATGTGGAACAGCGCCGGCTTGTTCACCCGGAGATATTCGAGCGCGATGGCGGATGTCGCCGCATCGGGGCGGTACGCATCGATCCCGGGATACGGATTGACGTTGCGACCCGCTTCGACGAGCTCCGCGAGGTGACCGGAGACCGGCACTGCCTCTGGCCAGTCGCGGCCGACCGAGGTGATGACGCCGCTGGCGCCGCCCGAGACCGCGCGGCCGAGCATCTCCCACGACCCGATGCTGGCGACGCTCATGCGCTCGTCGCGCGCGGCCTCGTCGAACACCGTCTCCTCGACCTGCGCGCATGCGTTGTCGAGGCAGTGCGACGCGTGCCCGGTGAAGATCTCGAGGTACCCGGGCAGCGACACGTTCGACGCTCCCGCGGTATGCACGGTCCCGCAGCCGGCGCGCGTCGCGCCTATGGCTACGCCGCGCGTGGCCACGAGCGCGTGCGCGCGTGGCATGAGCTGCTCGGGCGGTGCCGACGGCGCGCCGCCAAGGCTGGGGTCGGAGCCCTGGAAGACGTCCTGCCAACGGGCGCCGTCGATCGTGATGAGGATCACGCGACCGTCGCGCGGCGTCTCCGCCGTGGATGTGGTCGCGACGTCATCGGTGACGATCGAAGCGGTGCTCGCGCGCTCGGTGCACGCACCCATCGCCAGCGCAGCCACGAGTGGCGCGAAATGCATCGGCTTGAACCGCCCGACCGCGCGCTTTGTAGACTGCATGGTTCGCGTAACGCATCTCGCGTGCCCGATGGCCGGACCGTTGCCGCGTGCGTTCGCACTCCTTTCAGCCGGCGGCGGGGCGTCGCAGCGTCGCCGGCTCAACCGAGCCGAACGGCGCTCGCCGCCATGATGCCGACGCACACGACGACGATCGCGACGACGTAACGACATAAATCGCGGCGGCGCTGCGCGCCCCACCACGCCGCGAGCTCCTCGTCGGTCAAAGCGGGAGCGATGTCGTTCATGGCCAGGCCGACGGGCCGACGGCGAAGAAGCCCTCGGCGGCCGTGTCGATCACCAGCGCGCGCGCCACCTTCGGAAGCCCCGGCACCGGAAAGGCCTGCAGCGTAGGGATGTTCTCATCCGACAGTGCTCGATCCATGGCTCGCTCCTCTGCGCACGAGCTCCGTCGCCATTACGGCGAGGTACGTACGCACACTCCATGAAGTGGAGGCGCGCGCCGAAAAACGATCACTCAGCGACCGCAGTAGTAACCGACGGCGGTCGACATGCACGACCCCGCCGGACACGACTTCAGCAACGACGCGTCGCTGTCGCACGCGCTGGTCTTGTCGCAACAGCTCTCGGCGTAGCAGTTGCCACTGCCGTTGCTGCCCGCTCCGTAGATGCACTTGAGGCCGAGCATGCACTGCTGCGTGGTGCCCGCGCAGAAACCGGAGGCGCCGGGCTGGGCATTCGCGCACGAGCAGGCATCGCCGAGCGTCTTCGTGCCGCCGCCGCTCGTGCCGCTCGTGCCGCTCGTGCCGCCGCTGGTGGTGCCGCTCGAGCCCGTGTCCTTCGGACATACTTTGTCGAAGTTTGTCGCGGTGAGCGAAGAGCACGGCTTGCCCTCGAGGCAGGAGAGCTGGCCTTCGGTCGTCGAGCTGCAGAGGCTCGAGCAGCTCGTCATGGCGTCGGCGGCTGGCTCCCCGCACTGCGTGGCCTTCTTCTGACAGCGGGAGCTGCAGTCGGTCACCGAGACCGCAGTCGATCCCGACGTTCCCGTGCCCGACGTGCCCGACGTGCCGGATGTCCCGGTCGTGGTGCTGCTGCACGCCATGCTGCCGGTGACTGCCGCGACCACGAAGACCTGGGAGATTCGCATTGGCCGCAGTCTGGGGCAGTTCCCCGCACGTCGCAATCCAGGGCCGTTATTTCTCGTGGCGCGGCTCTAGGCCTTGGCGTCGCCGCTGGCGTCCGCTTTCACTTCCGCGTCCGCTTTCACTTCCGCGTCGGCGTCCGCCTTCACTTCCGCGTCCGCTTCGATCGCCACATCCGCGGTGCGAGCCGCCGCCACCGGCGCGCGGGCCCACGGCTCCTTGGCGGTCTTCAGGACGACGGCGACCCAGGCGACGAGCCCGAGCACGACCGCCGCCGTTACGGAATAGAGCACGTTGGCTTCGGGCATCGCGCCGGCATCCTACTCATGCGACCATGCCGGCGTGAAGTCCCTTTCGGACCGGCGGCGGCCGGCGCCCGCTCGTGGCCGGTCGAAGC
>JAYTOQ010000566.1:0-6638 GCA_043747665.1 Polyangiaceae bacterium
AGAGACGCATGCCGAGAGCTTACACCTACCGGGGCGCAGCGGAAAAAACGCCGCTCGAGTAGCTCCCCGTGGCCCAGCACGAGCGGGCGCGTGCCGCCGCGCGGACGAGGTCTGAGCGTTTGCAGCAGGTCGGCGGGCGCAGAAGCTAGTCGCTCAGCGCACGACAGCCCGGACCCGCACGCGAACGCGATCCGAGCCGTCGACATAACGGTCGAGCGGGGTAACCAGGCGGGTGTACGACGCAAAAGCATCGGGGGCGACGTCGGACGTCCACGGTCGGAGAGCGTCAAGCGCGAACGCGGGAAGGCGATCAGCCACGTGACCGCCGTACGCGACCCCCTGCGTCCGCGTGCGGTACTGGACGACCAAGCTCCGCGGCAGCACGCTCTGCTTCGTGGAATTGACGAGCAAGTCGGAGAGGTTTTGCGGCGCAGCGAGATCGGCGACGACGGAATAGCCCGGCGCGATCTCGACATCCACGTCCTTGCCGGCAAGCTCGTCGGGAAACCGGACCTCGATGAGCTTCGTGATTTCTTGACCCGCGAACGGCACGAGATGCACGCGAAGGCGTGCGGGTTGGCCTGCGTCGACGACCGGGTCGAGCACGTCGACGCCTCGCAGTCGCCAGAGCTCGCGTTTGTAGTCGACCGTGATCACGCCTTCGACCTTGTCGACGTGCGTGTTCTCCCACGGGTTATTCAGGACCTCGCCGACGGCTCGTCCGATCTTCGAGTGCGCGAAATCGCCAGCGTCCGGCATGCCCCCGACCGCGACGCCGAAGTCCTCCAGGTCGATGGTGCCGTGTCCGCGGACGGTCAGCTTCGTCTTCATATGCCACGTGACGTCTCGGCGCTCGTTGATCGATGCATCCACGATCGACCCCAGCACAGAGGCCACGAGTGAGCCGCTCATGAAGCGGTCGTCCGCGATCCGCACGTTCCAGCTCTTCTTCGGGATTCCGTCTGCGCCGCGGATCTCCATCGACATCGGGAACATGGGTGCGACCTTCGTCTCATCCACGACGACGGCGCTCTGGCGATCCTGGACCAGCGCTCCGAGCGGCCGTGCAGACTCGCCGATCTTGGAAGAGTGCTGATCGCTCGCGAAGATCCAGTGCACCCGCCCGATGGTGGCCGGAAGTGCGCTCACGCCGGCCTCCATCATGGGATGCCCGAAGCCGCAGAGCTTTGCGCCCTCGACGTGCGTCACGGTGCCGAGGCCCATGAAGGATACGTCGCCGCTTGCCATCTGGACGCCCAGTGCGCCGCCGTCGACGTAGTGCATCGGTGCAGTGGGGTCCTGCGTTCCGTCGCCGCCTCCGCCCGCCTGTACAGGATCAAGACCGAGTGGGCCGAACAGCTTCTGTACGAGCGCCATCGAGCGATCGCTCATGCCCGCGAGAAGGAGTGGCGTCGTCGCCGGCTGGACGGCACGTGATGGATCGAGGCCCATCGAGAGGCGCGAGCCGACTTGCTTGGCGTGCGTCTCGATATCGTAGGTGCCCGGCGCGCCGTCGAACGCCGTCGTGCCACTGCCGGGCCCGATGGCCGGCGTGCCGCTCGCGTGCTTGGGGGCGTTCGACATCGTCGAGCCCGGGAGTGGCGCTCCGCCTTCCAGCGGCCAGAACCCGGGCGGAATCGGTCGACGCATTTCCGAGAGCATCGGCGCGATCGGTGTCACGCCCGCGACCGGCTCCACCTGAAACGACGCCCACGAATACGCGTAAGCGCCGGCGAGGCGGCCGCCATCGAGGTAAATGGGGCTGCCGCTCATGCCCTTCACGTTCTTCGTGACGTTGAGCCGCGGATGCGGCGTCTTCACGAGGATCAGCTCCTGCGAGGGTCGGAAGTTCTTGAGAACACCCACGACTTCCACATCGAACCGCTCCGGCTGCGTGCCCTTGAAGACGGTGAGGCCGTACCCCTTCATCCCGTCCTTGATCTCGCTCGGCGAAATCGTCGTCGGCTTTGCGTCGCCGTGAGCGAGAGGAATGGTGAAACCGAGGCCGGCGAGGAGGCCGACGGCGAGCGCGCCGATCGGAAGGAATTCGTTGCGCACGCCTCATGGTTGCGCACAGCCCCGAGCCCGTAAAGGTTTCTCGAACCCGACGTCGCGCCAGCCCTCCCCCTGACTTGCTTCGCGCCAAAGCAGCGCTTGATGGGCAAGAGGCGCGAGCAGCCCGGGCAGCGCTTCGCGCTGTGCTCGCGGTCTCGCGGCCTTGTGCGCCGCTCGCCGAGCCGCCGCGCTCTATTCGTACGGATTCGGCGGCGTATCGATCGCGGCTGCCCCGGCGTCCTTCGCCGGCGAACCCGCGCCGGATTGGCGGGACTTCGCGGCCGTGGCGCTAAGACCGGCCCCAGGCAATCCCCCGGTCGCGCCCGTCGCCGACGCGGTGCCGGTGCCGCTGCCCGGCTGACCGCCGTTCGCACCACCCGCTCCCCCAGGTCGGGCGTTCGGCACCAGGCTGACCTCGACCTCGTCGGGCGTCGCCGAGTCGACGAGCACGATCGTGTCCTCGTACTGGTCGGCACGAACGAGCACGTTCGTCGTCGTGCCGTCCGCCGGCTTTCCGATGGTGTCGGTGCCACGCGGTAGTACGACACCATCGACGAAAAGTATCGCGTTCGCAGGCGCAATCCGGAGACGCACGCGACCCTGCACCGCGCCCGTGATGAGAATGCTTCCCGGCGGTGCTGGACTGGAATTGGAGACCGATGACGGCGTCGATGTGACAGTAACGGTGGCAAGAGTGCTGGCCGAAGGTGTCGACTCGGCAGCGGCGACCGCCGCGCGCGCTCGCCGGGCCGTCCGGACGTACGAAAGAACGCCGATCCCGAGCGACGCCCCCACCAGCGCGGCCACGCCCACCCAGAGCACCCCGCGTCGCGCCGCGGCTGGACGCCCTTCGATCATCATCGCGCCGCTGCCCGAGTCGAACGCGTTCGTTGCTCTCGTCGGCGCGCTCGCGGGGCCGTTGGCGGGACCCGGCCACTGCGCGTTCCGCCCATCATGCGACGGCGACGGTGACGCGGCCTCGTTGCGCAAGGCGGCTGCTCGCACCTCCAACTCGGCACCGCAACGCTCTCTAATGAGGCCCGCGATCTGTGCGGGGCCGACCTGGGGGCCACTCTTCTGCAAGTAATTCTCGAGCGCTAGACGCATCTGATCCGCGCTCGCGTAGCGATTTTCAGGCTCGTTGGCGAGCGCGCGCATGACGACGATCGCGAGCTCGTGCGGATACGAGGGGATGAGCGAGCCCGGCGGCTCGTACCGGCCCAGCATGATCGAGGTCATCACTTGCGGATCGTGCTCGCCCTGAAACGGGCGCTGCCCCGTCGTGATTTCGTAGAGAACGCAACCGAGCGCAAAGACGTCACAACGTCGATCGATGGCGCCGCCGATCAGCTGCTCCGGTGCCATGTACGCGAGCTTGCCCTTGAGCTGCCCAGCCATGGTCATGTGCGACTTGCCCAGCGCTTTCGCGACGCCGAAGTCGGTGACCTTCACCTCGCCCGCGCTCGTCATGAGAAGGTTGTGCGGGGAGACGTCGCGATGAACGACGGCGAGGGGCCTGCCGTCGTCGCCGACAAGCTCGTGCGCCGCGTGCAACCCCGCGCATGCGTCGGCGACGATGCGAGCCGCAATGCGCGGGCGAATCGGGACGCGCTCGCAATCAGATACGTCTTCACGACCGGGTCGCAGGACGCGCATCAGCGAGGGGCCGTCGAGCCACTCCATCGCGAGATAGAGCGTTCCGTACTGCTCGCCCATCTCGAACGTGCTGCACACGTTCGGATGCCGCACCCTCGAAGCAATGCGCGCCTCGTCGATGAACATCTTCCGGAACTCGACGTTCTCGGCGAGCGCTGGGAGCAGCATCTTTACAGCCACGACGTCCGTCTTGCCGCGGACGCGCGCCGCCCAGACGCGCGCCATTCCGCCCAACCCAATGGGGGCCAGCAGATCGTAGGGACCGACCGCGCTGCCTGCGTGCAGCTCGTCTATGTCGTGATGGTCGTCGGCCACCGTACGACGAGTATAAGAGAACGCGCCCGGTCTGCGTCATGCTTCGCACGCCGACCGAGGGGATGGTGACAGGCACCGCCGGTTGCGTGCCCACACGTGACGCCGGTCGCCGGTCGCCGGATGTATGCGTAACGGTCACAGCAGTTGCGGTAGAAGAGCTTCATGCATGCCGCGTGGTGGATGCTCGGAGCGCTCGCGGTCCTCGCGATTGCCTATCGCTACTACTCGGCGTTCCTGGCCGCAAAAGTGCTCTGTCTCGACGACGCGCGCGTCACGCCGGCACACACGCTCGAGGACGGACAGAACTTCCACCCGACGAATCGTTTCGTCCTCTTCGGTCATCATTTCGCGGCCATCACCGGCGCGGGCCCGCTTATCGGCCCCGTGCTGGCGGCGCAGTTCGGCTTTTATCCGGGGTTCTTGTGGATCCTCTTCGGCGTCGTGCTGGCTGGCGGTGTGCACGATTTCGTGATCCTCGTCGCGAGCACGCGTCGTGGCGGTCGGTCACTCGCAGAGCTCGCGCGCGATGAGCTCGGTCCTACGTTGGGTATCGTCACGGCCGTCGCGATCCTGTTCATCGTCGTCATCGCGCTCGCCGGGCTCGGTAACGTGGTCGTGAATGCGCTCGCCGAGAGCGCGTGGGGTGTCTTCACAGTCGGAGCATCGATCCCGATTGCGCTCGTGATGGGTCTCTACATCCACAACGTGCGCCGCGGCTCGATCAAGGGCATTCGGGAGGCGACGGTCGCCGGCGTGATCCTGCTGTTCGTCGCGCTCGTCGCCGGAAAGCACATCGGCGACTCCTCGTTTGCGCACTACCTGAAGCTCTCGAAGCCAGTGCTCACGCTCGCCATGGCCGCCTACGGCTTCATCGCCAGCATCCTGCCCGTCTGGATGCTCCTCTGCCCGCGCGACTACCTCTCGAGTTACCTGAAGATCGGCACCATCGGCCTCCTCGTCGTAGGCGTCATCGTCGTGAACCCGGTCATCCAGATGCCGGGGGTGACGCAATACATCCACGGCGGCGGCCCGATCGTGAAGGGACCGCTCTTCCCGTTCGTTTTCATCACGATTGCCTGCGGCGCGATCAGCGGCTTCCACGCCCTCGTGGCAAGCGGCACGACCCCGAAGATGGTCGACAAGGAGCGCGACTGTCGTGCCATTGGCTACGGCGCCATGCTCATGGAGGGGCTCGTCGGCATCACCGCCCTCATCGCTGCGTGCGCCATGCCGCAGGAGGACTACGTCGCCATCAACACGAATCCGCAGATCGCCATCGTCGCCGACGCCTCATCACGCGGCGAGGGGCTCGCGCGCGATGCCGAGCAGCTCGCGGCGGTCGAGCATGTGCTGACGCCGCACGATCGCGACCTCCTCGGGCTCGGCAGCGAAGAGAGCGCAGCGTCGCTCGCGGGCAAGAAGGTGACGCTCGCCCACGCGCTGGCGCTCTCGAACGGCACGCTCGCGGCGCTCGACTATCACGTGAATGCCTCCGCACCCCGCGCGACGATGCTGGAAGACGCGGACTTCGCGCGCCTCGGCGTCCACGTGAAGGAGCTCCCCGCCATGCAACGTCAGGCCGACGAGATCGTCGCGGCTCGTACCGGCGGCGGCGTGTCGCTTGCAGTCGGCATGGCACGGGTCTTCAGCGGGCTCCCCGGAATGAGCACCCTGCTCGCGTACTGGTACCACTTCGCGATCATGTTCGAGGCGCTGTTCATCCTCACGACGATCGACACGGGGACGCGAATCGGGCGCTTCCTGATGCAGGAATTCATGGGCCGTCTCTCGCCCGAGCTCGGCAAGTCGACGAGCAAGGCCGGCGCGGTCATCGCCACGACCATCATCGTCGCCGGTTGGAGCTACTTCATCCTCACGGGGAACATCTCGACCATCTGGCCGATGTTCGGCATCGCGAACCAGCTCCTCGCCTGCACCGCGCTGTGCGTTGGTACGACGATCATCTTGCGTGAGGGAAAGAAGAAGATTTACGCGCTCGTCACGCTCGGACCGCTCGCGTTCGTCGGCACGACGACCATGGCCGCAGGCGTCCAGAGCGTGCGCGGCATCTTCTTGCCGCTCCTTGCGAACCCGGCAACGCGGACGCTCGGCATCGTGAACGTGGTCGTGACCAGCGTCTTGCTCGTGTGCGTCACGATGGTGATCGTGGGCAGCGCCTGGCGTTGGTGGGGCCTCGCGCGGGCGCCGAAGACAGCCTCGCTCCTGGCGTCCTAGCCTAGGCGCCATGGCGCAGTGGTCGCCCTCGAACGGCTCGGTCCCGGCGCGACGCTACAGCCCGCTGGGGGCGTAGACCTGCGGGGCTCCGATGGCGATATCGTCCGGTCCGAGACCGACCGCGACCTCGGCACCGAATACGACGCCGCGGCCGTCCGTCGGGATGTCGAACGCCGGCAGGCTGAGGAGCGTCGCCCCGTGGATCAGGCCGCGCGGCGTCTGAACGTCCACGTGGAGCTCGTGCAGGCCCGGGCCGACCTTACCGCCCTCGACGCGGTAGGCCGCGGGCCGCGTCTTCACAGCATCAAGGCACGGGACGTCGGCGATGCCGACGGACTGCTCGTCGAGATACACGGTTGCGTGCAGGATCTGGCCCT
>JAYTOQ010000567.1:0-7438 GCA_043747665.1 Polyangiaceae bacterium
CGATGCCGAGCGCCTCGAGGTACGTCCGGAAGAACGGCGCCGTCGAGTAGATGTTGAGCACGCGCGGGATGCCGATACGGACGCGACGGCGCGCGGCCCACGCTTCCTTCGAGGAGCGCCTGAACGGCCGCGTGATCTCGACGCGGCGCTGGCCGAGAATGCCCTTGCGCACCTCGATGTCCTTGATCGGGGAGCCCTCTTCGGGCTGCGGCGACGGCGCGTAGAAGTGCATGAACGCGCGCTTGGCCTCGTAGTCGACCATGTTCGGGAACTGCTGCGCGGTCTTCTTGCGGTCGGCGACGAGCTGCAGCATCGCCTCCTTCGACTCGACGGTGCCCTTCTCGCAGGAGAAGCCGGCGATGTAGCGGCTGGTGCGGCCGTCCTGGGTCTTCGTGTCGATGAACGTGCGCTTGCACTCGTTCGGACAGAAGTGACAGACCGTCTCCTCGTCGTTCTTCGACGTGTACTCGAGGGCGATGGCCTGATCGAGACCGATGAAAGTCGAGGTGCCCTTGCGCTTGACGACGCGGAGCGTCTCCATGGCGGCGCCGATCGCGCCGGCCTCACCGGTGTGGGGGTGGACGAAGACCTCGCCGTTGGGGACACGCTCCTTGATGTAGTCGACCTGAGCCTTGACGGCCGCGAGGTTGTACTGCGTGCCGCCCTGCAGGACGAACTTGCGACCGAGCGACGCGAGCCGCGGGATCTGCACGACGTACTGCCAGACGTTCTTGGGGAGAACCTGCGCCAGGCCGGCGAGCATCTCTTCCTTCGAGAAGCCCTCCTTCTGGAAGTTCACGCGATCGGTCTCGAGGAACACGGCGCAGCCGTACGAGAACTTCGGCGCGAGCTCGGCCTTGAAGGCGACTTCGGCGAAGTCGGTGACCTGCACGCCGAACGAGTCCGCCGTGGCCTGGAGCAGCGTTCCGTTGCCGGCGGAGCAGGAGTTGGAGAGGCGGAAGTTGGCGATGTCGCCGTTCTTCATGAACAGGACCTTGATGTCCTGACCGCCGATATCGCAGATGACGTCGACGTCGCCGAAGAAGTGAACGCTGCTCAGCATGTGAGCGACGGTTTCGACGATGTTGACGTCGCTCTTCACGCACTCCTCGAGCACATCGGCCGCGTAGCCGGTTGCGCCGAAGCCTTTCACGATCAGCTCGGCGCCTTGATCGGTGACGAACGCCTTGAGCTGCGTGAGGAGCTCCTTGGTGTCCTGGATCGGGTTGCCCTTCGATAGCTGGTACGCCTTGCCGAGGATCTTGCCGTCGGCGTAGTCGACGATGACCGCCTTCGAGGACGTGGAGCCGCCATCGAGGCCGATGATGGCCTCGACCTTCTGGCCCGGCGTGAACACCGCGGGGATGAACTTCGGGATCTTGTAGAGCTCGCGGAACTCGATGAGCTCCTGCTCGTCCTTCGAGAGTGGCGGGCCCGCGGTCTCACCGAGGCGCGCCTTGCGCCCGGTGGTGATGAACTCGTGGAGCTCGCTCGTGTCCTTCAGCCAGCCCACCGAGATGTCCTCGTGCAGGCCGTAGAGCACCGCGCCGAGCGCGGCGTAGTACTGCGCGTTCTCGGGGACGAAGACCAGGTCCTCGATCGGGATGTCCTTCGGGTAGTCGTAGCCGCGCTCGGCCCAGACCTGGGGAATGCGCAGGCGCCAGCAGTCCTGGAGGAACGGCAGGTACGTGTTCGGTCCGCCGAGCAGCAGGACGCGCGCCTTCAGCGTGTTGCCACGCGTGAGGACGGAGAGGTTCTGCATGACGATCGCGTCGGCGAGCGAGCAGAGGACCTCGGTCGAGGGGATACCGCTCTTGATCAGGTTGACGATGTCCGTCTCGGCGAACACGCCGCACTTGGCGGCGACGTGATGGAGCTTGGAGTCGTCGAAGCGCAGCGTGGTCACGAGCTCGGGCGGCGCGTTGACCTTCAGGAAGCACTTGTCGATGGTGGCGCCGGTGCCGGAAGCGCACTTGTCGTTCATCGAGGCGAGGGCGGTCTTGCCGCCCGTCTTGGTGTCCTCCTTGAACATGATGATCTTCGCGTCCTGTCCGCCGAGCTCGATGACCGAGCCGACGTCGGGATGGAGGTGCTCGACGGCGAGCGTGACCGCGTTCACTTCCTGAACGAACTTGCCGCCGGTCGACGGGGCGAGGGGGGAGGAGCCGGAGCCGGTGAGAAAGATGCGCCATGCATCCTTCGGCTGATCCGGGAAGTGGGCGAGGATCGCCTGGAGGAGCTCGAGGACCTTCTCGGGCTGCTTCGTGTGGTGCCGCTGGTAGTCGCTCCAGAGGATGGCTTTGGTGTCCGGATGCACGACGGTCGCCTTGACGGTCGTGCTCCCGACATCCATGCCGATCGCGAGGAATGCCTTGCCGCTACCTGCTGAGCCCATACTTCTTGCTCCGATCGCGCTGGACTGACGTGTCAGTCCAGGCGCGATGAGGCTACGCCCTTTCCCGCCACCGGGGAAAAGAAAACGGCCCTGCGCGGCGTCGCGCGACAGTCGACTAACATCTCGGAAACGCACGCGATTCGGCATGCAGCAGGACGCCGCTTGCACCGGAGACGCGAAACGAATCCGCGCGCTACTTCTTCTTCGCCGGCTTCGCGGGAGCGCCGGCGGCGAACGGGTTCGGCGGAAGAGTGGCGCCGCGAGCCGCGGCCGAGCCTGCGCCCTTGGCCTTCGCCTTTGCTTTGGGTGCTGGGGCAGGCGGCGGATCGGTGACGGCCGCGCTCGCCGCCGGTGCGGGATCGACAGCAGGCGGCGCGATGACGACGGGCGCGACCAGCGGCGTCGCAGCCGCGATGGTCGGCGCAGCGCTGGTCGCGGCGGCCGCTGCCGTCATCTTCGACCGCGGCGGATCATCGGAGGCGCCCGCGATGATGAGGACGACCGTGGCGACGAACACGCACGCGGCGACGAGGCCGAGGCCGAGGCGCGCCTTGATGTTCGGCTTCGGCGCGAAGTCGGGCATCGACATCCTCGACATGTTCATCGGGCGCGGCGGAGGCACCGAATCGGCGGCGTAGACCTGGTAGGTCAGCGGCGCGGACTCCTCGTCGGAGACGCCGGCGAACCCGCTCGGCGGCGCGAACGTCGACGGCATGTTCTCGCCGCTCGGCGGCGCGAACGCCCTCGGCGTCGAGGGCACGGGTAGCCCCGCGTGCGGCGGCGCGTACATCGGCGTCTGCGAGAGCTGCGGCGCGTGCCGCATCGGCGGCGGCGGCAGCCACGACCCTGGCTGCGGCGGCGGCAGCGAAGGCGGCGCGAGCGCATACGATGGCGCCCTCGGATCCGGCACATACGACGGAGGCATCGGCAGCGCGTACGGAGCGACCGAGGGTGCCGAGCGCGGCGCGATCGGCGGCGGAGCCACCGAGGGCGCACGCGGCGCGATCGGCGCGTTCGACGCCATCCGCTTCGTCGCAGGCGGCGGGATGCTCGGCGGCGACGTGCTCACCGGCGGCTTGCTCACCGGCGACGTGCTCGGCGGCGCAGCGCTCACCGATGCGTGACTCGCGCGGTCGCGCGCGAGATCCGCGAGCGCTTGCAGCATGTCCGGCGGGAGCCCGTGCGCCGTCGCTGCGTCGTCGTGACCGCTCGCCGCGTCGGCGGGAGGCTCGACACGTGCGCCGGCATGCGTGTCGGCATGCGTGTCGTCGTGCGACGCAAGCGGACCAGCAAGCGGCGCGCCGGCGACGAGCGGCGGCGGGTTGGCGGCCGGCGCCACGCCCGACATCGTCTTCCGGCTCGCGGCGTCCGAACGCACGAAGCCGCCGGGTCGCGGGATACGCGGCCCCGTCTCGGCGCTCGGCTTTCGCCCTTCCGTTCCCACGACCGCTCCCATGCGAAAATTGTAGTGAGCACGAACTGCGCCGGCGGCCGGCGGCAGCTACCTCGAGGATATCCCGTCCACCAGGGGCTGTCGCGCCGCCCTTGGCGCACGCTCTGGGCCCGCGGAGATCCACGGTCCGGCGCACGCGCGATCCGTTCACGCCCGACTTGTCCTACACTCCGACGGAGCGCGCGTGGACAAGGCCGAGCGTCGACAACAGATTCTCTCGAACGCTCGCGACGTCTTCGCGAAGCGCGGCTACCACGCGGCGAAAATCGACGACATCGTGGCCGCGGCGGGCGTGGCGCGCGGCACGTTCTATCTCTACTTCGACGACAAGCGAGCGATCTTCGAGGAGATCGTGGACGGCGCGTTCGCGCGCCTCGGCGCGGCGATCATGCGCGTCGACACAGAGGAGCCCAACCTCGTCGCCGGACAGATCGAGGAGAACATCCGGCGCATCGTCCATGCGCTCCTCGAGGATCCCGCCACCACGAAGATCCTGCTCTCCGACGCGGTCGGTCTCGACCCGGGCTTCGACAAGAAGCTCCTCTTTTTCTACGAGGAGGTCGGCAAGCTCCTCGAGGCGTCGCTCGTCGATGGTCAGGAGCGAGGCATCGTCGCGAGCGGCGACGCGCGCGTCTTCGCGATCATGACCCTCGGGGCCGTGAAGGAGATCATGTACCAGGTGGTGATGCGCGGCCTCGACTACCCCGAAGCGCGCATCGTCGCCGAGATCTTCCGCTTCCTCGCCGCGGGCTACCTGCGCGTCACGCCGACCTGAGCAACGCTCACGAGCGGAGCGCGCTCACGAAGAACCACGCGGTGAGGCCCCACGCGAACACGAGGACGAAGAGCCGCACGCGCTCCGGCTTCATCGTGCGCGCGACCGCCGCGCCGAGCCATCCGCCGACGATCGCGCCGACGGCGACGGGGACGGCGACGTCGATCACCACCTTGTGCGCGACGAAGAAGGCGATGTTCGCGGCGCCGTTGATGAGCATGCCGAGCAGCGTCTTCAGTCCGTTCATGGAGTGGAGATGCGTCATGCCCATCAGCGTGAACGTCGCGAGCATGAGGATGCCCATGCCCCCGCCGAAGTACCCGCCGTACGTCGAGATCAGGAGCTGCACGAACGCCGCCGCGGCGAGCGGAAGGTGGGCCCCCTTGCGGAGCCTCGCGATCCGCGGTCCGAACGTGAACACCGCCGACGCCGCGAGCATGAGCAGCGGCAGGATCCGCGTGAACGTCAGGTCCGATGTCGAGAGGAGCAGCACTGCGCCTGCGGTGCCGCCGAGGGCGCTCGCGAGCCCGAAGACGAGCAGCGTCTTCCGCTCACGCGGGAGGTCCTTGCGATACGCGATGGTGCTCGACACGCCGGCGGGCCAGAGCGCGACGGCCGTGGTGGCGTTGGCCGCGACCGGCGGAACGCCCACGAGCAACATCGACGGGAACACGAGGAAGCTGCCGCCGCCGGCCACCGAATTGATCGCGCCGCCGACCGTGCCGGCCACGAAGAGGAGCGCAGAGGTCGCGAGCGATACCAAGCCCCGCGATTAGAGCAGAAACGCGCCCTCGCGAAGGTCGGTTCAGGTCGGGTGACTCACACGACCGATAGCCGTCGACCTCCCGAAGGTCGATCAGTGCTCCCAGTGCCACTTCTCGATGGCGACGGTGCGGCGGAAGCCATACGCATGGCCGTGGTTGGCGAGGTACGAGTACACGCCGCCCGCCGACGTATTGAGGTCGAGCGCGTGGCCGCTCTGGTGGTTCGAGTAGCCGGGCACTGCGGCGAGGTGGCCGCCGTTGCACTGCTTCGACAGGTAGCAGTGGTAGAGGTGCCGCTGCGACGCCATCGAGCGGAAGCCGCTGACGACGTGGATGCTGACGCCCACGTTCCGCGCCGCCTTCTGCATGCGGAGGAAGGCCCGCGCGGTGTTCACCTCGACGTAGTGGCCGTCGATGGTGGTCACGCAGATGTTCATCTGGTGGCCGCTGCGATAGCCGGTCACGCGATGACACGACTCCGTCTGGGTCAACGTGTCGGGATCGACGCCGACGGGCGGCGCAGACGGATCACGTAGCGCGAGCTCTTCGGGATCGAGGAACGGCAGCGCGTCCTCCGCCGGCGTCGTGACGATCTCTGCGCTCTCCGGCGTGGCGCTTCTGGCGCCGTCGGCGGGAGCAGGCGCCGACGTTCCGTCGTCATCCACGACCGCGGTGCCCGCCGCTTCGCCGGCGGCGAGCTCCTGGGGAGTGATGTCGTCCGCTGCGGGCGTGCCGTCGGCGGGCGTGCCGTCCGTCGACGCACAGCCGGCGAGCGAGAGGGCGATGACGGAGACGGCCAGCGGCGCGAGGAGGAGGAAGCGGAGGTGACCGACGACGTTCGTGCTTTGCATGACGATGCGTCCGCTACAGCACGAGCCCTGCCAACGCGGGCGCGCTCACGCCGCGTCGTAAATCACGATCGCTCGCACACGGTGGGCGCGACGACTCGCGATCCTCTCCGCGACGGCGCGCGAGCGTCGCTCGTGATTGCTCGCGAGGTGATGCTGCTTCACCGCGGCTCATGAAAATAGGTTTGCGCAAGCCTTCGCGCAAGCCGTCGCGCAAGCGCCGACGAGGGCCGGTCACCGCGCAACGGCGCGCGACGAGCCGCCACGCAGCTTGATCCACGCGGTCGCCATCGCCTCGAGCACGAAGCCTCGCGCGAACACGCTGCCGCTCGCCACGCGAAGCGAGCCGTCCGGGCCGCGTTCGATGCTCGTTCCGTCCCCCATCTCGAAGCGGCGAGGACGTCCTGGCGCGATGCGGACCCAGAGCAGCCCAGGATCGCGGAGCTCGCGCGGGTCGGCGCGGTTCATGGCAGGACCACGCGGCGCACGAAGCTCCGCAACGTCGAGGCGCCGTCCGGCGTGTCGGCGACACGATCGAGGAGGGCCTGGGGATCGCCGCCCTCGGCGGCGACGAGGTGCGCTCGTGCCTCCAGGTAGCCGCGCATCGCGTCGCCATCCATCTCGGGGTGGAACTGGACGCACTTCATGGCGTCACCGATCGCGAACGCGGCGTACGGCTCGAGATCGGTCTCGGCGAGGACCCGCGCGCCCGGCGGCAGCTCGACCACCGAGTCGACGTGCGTCCCGTTGACACGAAAGCGATCACCGATGCCTTCGAGGATCGGGTCGCGCGGCTCGTGAGGCAGGACCCGCACCTCGACGCTCCCGATCTCGCGACCGCGCGGGTTCTTCGCGACGAGGCCGCCCAGGGCCTGGCCGACCATCTGATGACCGAAGCAGATCCCGAAGAGCGGCGTGCCGGCGTCGGCGATGTTCCGGATCAGCTTTTCGGTGCGGAGCATCCACGGCGCGCGTTCCGTCACGCTGCTCGACGAGCCGGTGATGATGAAGCCGGCGGCATCACGTGGTCCGGGCAGCGGCTCGTCCTTCCGCACGTCGTGCTCGTGCCACTCGCCCTTCCAGAGATCGCCGACCTCGCGCTTGATCCAGCCGAAAAACTCGCCGCGTCGAGCCGCGACCGGCGCAGCGGCATCCCCGGCACGAAGAACGATGAGCTTCACCATCAAAGCGTTAGCCAAACGG